>JALSKH010000101.1 GCA_026988975.1 Campylobacteraceae bacterium | reverse complement strand
TACTTCTTTGAAAAATAAAATCACCGCTAAACATCGCATGACCAATTTCAATAGTTGAACACCCTGGGCAGTGTCCTGGAAAATGTCTAAATTTTACCTTTACGCCATCAAAATCAAACTCTTCATCACCCTCAACCGCTACATCAGGCATAGATGGTGGCAGGTCTGGCATCCAGGTATTGTCTTGTAGCAGAGGAATATCACCTTTTGGTGTGTAGAGTTTTATGCCGAGTTTTTCTTGCAGTTCTGCATTGCTCCAGACATGGTCAAAATGCCCGTGAGTATTTAAAATCGCTACAGGATTGGTTACATTGTCCAAAACCCATTGTGTGGCACCGACACCCGGGTCTATGATGAAATCTTTGCCATCAACACTCACAATATAACAATTTGTCTGATAGGGTCCCATTGGCTGTTTTTTTATCTGCATTATAATCTCTTTTTTAGATAGATTATATCACTTATTAGGTTATAATAACAAAAATAAAAAGTAATGAAATGATAAAAAAAGAAAATTTTAAAATACTATTGGAAACACTCGGATTTAATAAAACGGATGAAATATATGTAAAAAAATTTGTAGAATTAAATACTGAATTGAAAGTTGATTTTGCTAAACAAGAGCTAATTTATCCTATAAATGATGGGCTTATTGTCAATGATAAAACTACCTCTAACTTTTCATCAGATGAAAACTTTGTAGTGTTTGAGTGTGTTCACAGACTTTTAACGCAAGGCTACCATCCTAAACATATAGAGCTTGAAAAAGAGTGGCAACTTGGGCATACTGGCAAAAGTGGAAAAGCCGATATATTTGTAAAAGACAATTTAGGGCAATCATTGCTTATTATTGAGTGTAAAACAGCAGGAACAGAGTATAAAAAAGCGATAAATATTTTAGAAAATGATGCAAGAAATCAACTTTTTTCCTATCTACAACAAGCTACATCTACCAAGTTTTTGGCTCTTTATGCGAGTGATTTTGTAGATGGAAAAGTTACGCGAGATTATTATCTCATTAATGTTCAAGACAATGAAAAGCTTTTAGAAAATTCCCCTGAACTTAAAAGCTTTAAAAATGCGACAACCTTTGAAGAAAAATATGCCGTTTGGCGAGATACTTATAAAAAAGACTATGCAACAATAGGGCTTTTTGAAGATAATAAAGCGTATGATATAGGAAAAAGTAAATATTCTCTTAAAGATTTAAAAACTGTATCAAGTAGAGATATTCAAGGTAAATATCATGAGTTTGCAACCATTATGAGGCAACATAATGTCTCTGGTCGTGAAAATGCCTTTGATAAACTGGTAAACCTCTTTTTATGTAAAGTTGTAGATGAAACAAACAACGAAAATGAGTTAAAATTCTACTGGAAGGGAGTAGCTTACGATGACCCTTTTTCACTGCAAGACAGGCTGAACAATCTCTATAAAATAGGGATGAAAAAGTTTTTAGGTGAAGATATTACCTACATTGAAAATACTCAAATAGAGGATGCTTTTTCAGTCTTTGCAGAGAAGCCAAATATGACAAAAGAGATAATTCAAGGCTTTTTTAAAGAGCTGAAATTTTTTACAAACAATGACTTTGCCTTTGTAGATGTTCACAATGAAGAGCTTTTTTACCAAAACTTTGAAGTGCTTTTAAAAGTTGTGAAAATGTTGCAAGACATTAAGCTCACAGGTAGTGGAGATAACCAATTTCTAGGTGATATGTTTGAGGGATTTTTAGACCAAGGTATAAAGCAGAGTGAGGGGCAGTTTTTTACCCCTATGCCCATAGTAAAATTTATCATTAACTCATTACCAATTCAAGATATTCAAAACTCTCAAGATAACCCAAAAGCGATAGATTATGCTTGTGGAGCAGGGCATTTTTTAAATGAAGTTGCCAACAATTTTGATAAAAAATTTCATAAAAACATCGTAGGAATTGAAAAAGAGTACCGACTCTCAAAAGTAGCAAAAGTAAGCTCTTTTATGTATGGGCAAGATGATATTCAAATCATCTATCATGATGCACTTTCTCATCCTAATAATATAAAAAATGATGACTACTCCATACTTGTAGCAAATCCACCTTACAGTGTAAAAGGCTTTTTAGAGACTTTGAGTGAGAAAGAGAGAAGCAATTATGAACTCATTCACTCCATAGAGGAGAAAAGTTTTTCAGCTAACAATGCAATAGAGTGTTTTTTTATAGAGCGAGCAAAGCAGTTGCTTAAAAAAGATGGAGTAGCTGGTATCATCTTGCCGAGTTCTATCCTCTCAAAAGGGAGTCAAAATATCGCTTCAAACAAGGGCAATATCTATGTGCAAACAAGAGAAATAATTTTAAAATATTTTGATATTATAGCTATAGCTGAGTTTGGAAGTGGTACTTTTGGAAAAACTGGAACAAATACCGTAACACTTTTTCTAAAAAGAAGAGCAGAGAACCCAAATATAGCAAGACATTTA
>JALSKH010000100.1 GCA_026988975.1 Campylobacteraceae bacterium | reverse complement strand
CTATCCACTACTTTTATGGAGAGTCTGTTTTCTAAATACTCTGTATAAAAATCTTCCTGCGTAGCTAACTCTATCTTTATCACTTCTCTCGTTTTTTCACATCCCACAAGTTTAGTTCCCTGTTTTTTATAAGCTTCTAAAAGCTTTGGTAAAACAAAATTTGCTACATTTTTGTGAACTAACAGTGTCTCCATGGCATTGCAAACACCTGTTCTTTGGCACTTTGCATTGATACATATATCTATAGCATTTTGCATATCCGCACTCTCATCTATAAAGATATGGCATAGGCCTTTATCATGCTTAACAACTGGGACTGTAGAATTTGAAGATACATATTTGATCAATCCTTCTCCACCTCTTGGGATGATAAGATCTACATATTTGTCCATCTTTATCAGTTTTGCTACACCCTCTCTAGTATTATCAGGGATGAGTGAGATTATTTCTACAGGCAATGAATTTTTACTCAAAACTTCCTGCAAGAGAGATGCTATAATTTTATTGCTATATTGTGCCTCTTTTCCGCCTTTTAAAACACACACATTTCCACTTTTGAAACAGAGTGCTGCAGTATCGCTTGTGACATTTGGGCGACTCTCATAAATGATGCCTATCACTCCAATCGCAACGCTTACTTTTTGGATCTTCAACCCATTTGGAACAACCCATCCATCTAGTATTCGTCCCACCGGCTCTCTTAGAGCAGATATCTCCCTTATACTTTTTGCCATGCTTTGAACTCTTTTTTCATCAAGCAAAAGTCTATCAAGCAGTGCATATGATAGAACATTTTTTCTTCCAAGTTCTAAATCTTTTTGATTTTCACTTATGATTTTATCACTATTTTTTTCCAATTTATCTGCCATCTGCATTAAAATATCTGCTTTAATCTTTGGCTTTAGATTTGATACAACTCTGCTTGATTTTTTTGCTTTTTTTAAAAAATCTTCCATTCTATATCCTTAAATTATACTTTATTTTAAAAATTAAATATTTTTTTGAAGACTTTACTCTTATTTTAATATTTTTTAGATAGAATACTTATAATTATACAACTAAAGGAGTTAAAATGCAACAAGTTTATGATGTGATTGTTATAGGTGGTGGTCCTGGTGGCGTTGGTGCTGCTATCGAATCTAAAGTTTTGGGACTAGAAAAGATATTGGTCATAGAGAAGGGTGATAATCACTCTCAAACAATAAGAAAATTTTACAAAGACAACAAAAGAGTAGATAAAGATTATCAAGGTCAAGAGGTTGAAATCAAAGGAAATGTACAGTTCTTGGATGGAACAAAAGAGAGTACACTTGACTATTTTGATGAATTGATTGACAATGAAGAGATAGATATAGCATTCAATACAGAAGTTGAAAAGATAGAAAAAAGAGATGGGATGTTTTTTGTTACAACTGCAAATGCTGGATATACTGCAAAAAATGTCATCATAGCTATCGGACGAATGGGTAAGCCAAATAAACCTAGCTATAAGATTCCACTCTCAATCAGACAAAGAGTAAACTACAATCTTGAAAAATGTACTCAAGCAGAAAAAATCGTAGTTGTTGGAGGAGGAGATTCTGCAGTTGAATATGCAGTCTATCTCTCAAATACAAACAATGTCACACTAAACTACAGAAGAACAGAATTTCCTAGAATCAATGATATAAACAGACAAGATTTAAAAGATGCCATAGGATATGAAAAACTAAGACCTAGATTAGGATGCAATATACTCTCACTAGAAAACCAAGATGGTTTAGTAAAGGTAAATTATGACGATGGATATAGTGTAGTTTATGATAGAGCCATCTATGCGATAGGTGGAACAACTCCGGTTGAATTTTTAAGAAAATGTGGAGTAGAACTAGATGAAAACAAACAACCAATCATAGATGATAACTTTGAAACAAAATCAGCTGGATTATATATAGTTGGAGATTTAGCAGTTGATAGTGGTGGAAGCATAGCGATAGCCCTAAATCATGCATTTAAAGCTGTAACTCACATGCTAAAAGGATAGATAATTTTCTATGAAAATTAACTTTTTTTCTCTTTTGCTAAATTTTATTTTAGCTCTTAGTGTCATCATCTGTTACCATTATGGTAACTTTGATGGCGCTGATTTAAAAAAACAAAAACAGTTCGTTAAAAAACAATCTACGACAAAAAAACCACATTCACAAAATCTATTAGATATAAAAAGTGACTCACTAGCATTAAAAAAGTTAAAGCAAAAAATCAAAATAATAGAAAACGACAACCAAGAACTCTCAGATGCAAAAGAAAATATGGTAAATATCATAAAAAAAATGAAAAAAGATTTTGCCAAGCAAAGAGATGCTCTTTTGAGACAAAATAGCAGGCAGATAAACGAAACAGAAGAGCAGCATTATAAAAATATCAGTGAATTGACTAAAAAAATAAATGAACTAAAAAGAGAAAATATCAAACTCTCAGAAGAAAATAACATAGAGATAATTGCTCTTAAAGCTAAAATAAATATATTAAATGATAAATTAACAAAAATAAAAAAGCAGAAAAACCCAAAACAGTGATTTTAAAACAATATATCAATAGTTATAGATACAATAGCGATACGATTTTTTTATATAATTTTATTTCTAAATACTCTTTAAAAGGTGAGATTTTAGATGTGGGTTCAGGCTGTGGGGTTTTAGGGTTGTTGCTCAAAAGAGATTTTCATGACATAGAACTTTCTCAGATAGAAATTCAAGATAAGTATGCCAAGCTTTCACAAAAAAATGCAAATATAAACAATTTAAAATCAAATATAATCAAGGATGATTTTCTTCTCCACTCTTTTGATAAAAAGTTTGATTTTATCGTCTCAAACCCTCCTTTTTATCATAGTGGGTCTTTAAAAAGTGAAGACAACTCTCTATATCTAAGTCGTCACAGCAACGCACTAAAATTTGATAAATTTGCAAAAAAAGCTTACAGTATCTTAAAGCCAAAAGGATCTTTTTTATTTTGTTATGATGCAAAACAGGTTGATCTGTTGCTTCAAGCTCTCTTGGCGTCAAAATTCAAAGTAAACGAGATACAATTTATACATGTAGATACAAAAAAGCCTGCCTCTTTAGTTATGATATGGGCAAAAAGAGAGTCTAAAAGTCTATGCAAAATTTTACCGCCATTGATTTTGTATGAAAACCATAAGTATAAAAAGGATATACTAGATATTTTTAAAAAGGCAGATACTAACAGTGAAGATATATAAAAAGGGGTATAACTATAGTTTTGATCCAAAAGCTTGTGAGAGTTGTGCCGGAAATTGTTGCATAGGTGAAAGTGGATACATTTGGACAACACCTCAGGAGATTTTAGATATATCAAATTTTCTAGAGATATCCTTAGATAAATTTTATGAAAAATACCTAAAAAAAGTAAAATATAGATTTTCATTAAAAGAGATAGAGTATAATGGTGGATATAGATGTATTTTTTTTAACTTAAAACAGAAAAAATGTGAGATTTATGAGCATCGACCAGCTCAATGTAGAAGTTTCCCTTTTTGGGAACATTTTAAAACAAACATAAAGGAAGTCCAAAGAGAATGTCCAGGTATAACAGCACTTTAATACTGCTTATCATTTTACTCTTCGCAGGTTGCTCAACAAAAACTCCCGTAGTCAAAATAGGTAAAAAATCTTTTCAAAAAGAGGATATTTTCATAATGAGAGGACTTGAAGCCCAAAGAGTAGGCAACTACAAAAAGGCTATAGAAATCTTTCAGACCTTATATAAAAAAACAAACAAAAGTGACTATCTTGTTCAAGTTGCCAAAGTCTCTTTCTTAGCAAAACAGTATAAACAAACTCAAAAACTGCTTGAGGATGCTGTCGTAAAATATCCAAAAAACAGTGAAATTAAAAAACTTCTAGTAGGCATATACATAAAAGAAAAAACATATAAAAAGGCACAGAAGATTGCGACAGAATTGCTAAAAGATGAAAGAAACTCCAAAACACTCTCAATGCTTGGTGATATATATATGTTGGAAAAATCCTATGATTTTGCTCTGAAGTATTATGAAAGTGCATTTAAGATGGATAACTCCTCACGAATGTTGTTAAATATGGTAAATATTTTATATAACTTTTTAGATAGAAAATCCGAAGCCATATCTTATCTTGAAACATATATAAGAGTTCAAGATGCAAATGAAAGAGTATATTTTACTTTAATCAAAATCTATGGAGAAAACAGAAATATAGAGGGTTTGATTTCAACCTACAAAAAGCTCTATTTTAAATTTAAAAGAGATAAATATGCAAAAAAAGCGATAGAGCTAATGATGTATAAAAAAGAGAAAAAAACAGCTATAGAGTTTCTCGAAAAAAGTCATTTTGATCCAAAAATGCTGATGAATATATACATCTCTATGAAGGATTTTAAAAATGCATACAAAATCGCAAAGAGAGAGTATGAGCTGACAAAAAACAGTGATTATCTAGGCAAAATGGCGATATATGAGTATGAAGGAAATAGAAAACATTTGAGCCCAAAAATCTTGCGTTCTATATCAAAAAAGTTTGAACAAACACTAAGAGATATACAAGACCCGATATATTTAAACTACTATGGATACCTGCTAATCGATCATAATTTAGATATCAAAAAAGGCATAAAACTCGTAAAACTTGCACTCAAAAAAGAGCCCCAATCCATCTTCTATCTTGACTCTCTTGCTTGGGGTTACTATAAACTGCATAAATGCAAAAAAGCCTTAAAAGAGATGAAAAAATTTATAGATAGCAATGATGAACCTGAAGTTATGATGCACTACAAACTTATAAAAAAATGCGCAAAAGAGGATAAATGATACTTGATGAGATAATAAAAAAGACAAAAGAAGATCTAAAAAAGAGAAAAAAAGAGTTCTCAATGGATTGGTTAGGAAGAAGTTTAGCTTACAATCCATATCCGCCAAGAGATATAAAACCTTACCTTCAAACAAGCGAAGACGACCCATACAGAATCATAGCTGAAGTCAAAAAAGCAAGTCCTAGTAAAGGAGTCATAAGAGAAGATTTTGACCCGATAGTCATAGCTAAAGAGTATGAAAAAGGGGGTGCAAATGCTATTTCGGTTTTGACTGAACCTCACTTTTTTCAAGGCAATTTAGAGTATCTGACCATGCTAAGAAGATATGTCTCAACACCACTTTTGAGAAAAGATTTCATCATAGATGAGTATCAAATCCTTGAAGCAGTTGTGTATGGGGCTGATTTTATACTTTTGATAGCAAAAGCACTCTCTAAGAAGGAGCTTAAAAAACTTTTGGAGCACGCTTGGCACTTGGGGCTAAACGCTCTTGTTGAGATTCACGATAAAGAGGATTTGACAAAAGCCATATTTGCTGGAGCTGATATCATAGGTATAAATCATAGAAATTTAGAGACATTTAAGATGGATATGAAATTAAGCGAAAAACTTATACCGCTCATTCCAAACGGCAAAATTATCGTTGCAGAGAGTGGCTTAAACAACAAGGAGACTCTAGTAGAGTTAAACAAAATAGGGGTAGATGCCTTTTTGATAGGTGAATATTTCATGAGAAAAGATGATATATCAAACTCCTTAAAAGATTTTAAGAAGATAGCATGAACCACCTGTATGCACCTTGGCGCAGAGAGTATGTAACTACAAAAAAAACAGGCTGTGTCTTTTGTGATATAGCAAAAGAGCCGAAAAACGACAATGAAAATTTTGTCTTACATAGAGACAACTACTGTTTTATCGTCATGAACAAATATCCATATACTGCCGGACACATCATGGTTATACCTTTGGAGCATATAGACAATTTGGAAAATTTGGATGAAAAAGTGTGGCTTCACATAAGCAAACTTGGAAAAAAGTGTGTAAAAATGTTGAAAAAAGAGTTCAATGCCGATGGAGTAAATCTAGGTATGAATCTAGGCAAAGGAGCAGGTGCTGGCATAGCTGAACATATTCACTACCACATCATGCCTCGCTGGATTGGAGATACAAATTTTATCACTACTATAGCAGATACTAGGGTATTTTCAACAGATTTTGAAAAAATTTATCAAAAACTTAAAAAAGATATAAAAGAGTATGTTACAAACGATTAGCACGGATCAGTTTTTAGAAGAGTATGATAGCTTTGACCTCATCATAGACGCAAGAAGCCCTAGTGAATATGAACACTCTAAAATCCCAAAAGCTATAAATATGTTTGCTCTTAGCGATAAAGAGCATGAAGAGATTGGTTCCATATACAAACAAAAGTCAAAAAATGATGCAAAAGTAAAAGGTGCTAGTTATGTCTGTATCAATGCTTCTAGACATATATTTGAATTAAACAGACTTTGTAAAATTGGCTCAAAAGTTGCTATATACTGTGCAAGAGGCGGGATGAGATCAGGCTCGCTTGCTACAATCTTTTCAAATATCGGCTACAGAGTTCGAAGATTAGATAAGGGATATAAGGGCTTTAGGAGCAAAGTTGTAAATTATCTTGAAAATTTTCCACATAAAAATTTTATAGTTTTAGGAGGCAATACAGGTTGCGGTAAAAGCGAACTGATACAAAAACTCCCAAATTCTATAGATTTAGAAGCCCTAGCAAATCATTTAGGCTCTACTTTTGGTGCTATAAAAGGGGAACAGCCATCTCAAAAAGAGTTCCAAAACAGACTCTTTTTTGAACTGTTAAACAAAGATATAAACAAGCCAATTTTTATAGAGGGCGAGAGTAAAAGAGTAGGAAATATAATCTTACCAGAACTGCTATATAAAAGAATGGGCGAGGGCATGCGAATTGAGATAACAGCTCCTATAGATCAAAGGGTGCAAAGGATCATGAAGGATTATATAGAAATTGATGATGATTTTTTTTACTACTGTATAAATAGGATCACGCCATATATAAAAAAAGAGGCTAAAGAAGCTACTATCTCTGCATACGAAGAGAAAAATCTGGCACAAGTTTCAAAAATACTACTTTTGGATTATTATGATAAAGTTTATAAAAAACCAAAGAAAATAGATAAAACGATTTCAAATGAAATCAATAGTGAAACTCTAAAAGAGCTAAATAAAATATGGGATGCAAAGTGAATCAAACCAAAAAAAACTACTATCTATCTTTTTTACCAAAATATAATCCTTCTGCGGTTTTCATATTTAACTACGATGGAGATATAGTTTTTAAAAGTGACTCTGCAAAACAGAAGCTAAACAAAATCAAAAATATAAATGATCTTGGCGTAAAAAATGCTATGGACATAATCAATAAAAATAAAAAAATCACTCTAGTGCATGAAACACACAACAAGCAGTATCAGATAGACTTTATCAGTGTTCCAGAAGAAAAATTATTGCTTTCATATTTTACTGATATCACAGAAATATTTAAACTAAATGTTGAAATAGAAGAGACTCAAAGAGAGATTATCTATGCTATGGGGGAAATTGGCGAGACGAGATCAAAAGAGACTGGAAATCATGTCAAAAGGGTTGCCCACTACTCGTATGAACTAGCAAAATTATATGGTTTGGATGATGAAGAATCTAGCAAACTAAAGATGGCTTCACCCATGCACGACATAGGAAAAGTAGGCATTCCGGATGCTATCTTAAATGCCCCTAGAAAATTAACAGCAGATGAGTTTCAAATTATGAAAACGCACAGTATATTGGGTTACAATATGTTAAAAAACTCCACGAAACCAATTCTTCAAGCCGCAGCTATAGTTGCTAGAGAGCATCATGAAAAGTATGATGGCGGTGGATATCCTGATGGTAAAGAAGCAGAAGATATACATATATATGGTCGTATAACTGCTGTAGCAGATGTTTTTGATGCGCTAGGTAGCGATAGAGTATATAAAAAAGCATGGAAATTAGATAAGATACTGGATTTTTTTGATGAACAAAATGGCAAACATTTTGACCCAAAACTCATAAAGCTGCTTAAAGAAAACTTGGACATATTTTTACAAATAAGAGAAAAATTTAAAGATGTTTATTAGGGGCTAACTTTACACACCAAATACACACAAGCTTGATAAAATTATATTATATAAAATTTTGAGACAGGAAAAAGTTTATATAATATAATAAAAAAACCAAGCTGGCATATAAGTGAAAATTTTGTCACTCCCGAAGAGTTATTTAACAATAGAAGAGATTTTTTGAAACTTGGAGCTGCAACCATTCTCTCATCGTCATTGATTATTGAAAAATTAGCTGCAATTGAAAATGAAAAAAGAGATCCTCTTTCATTTAAAAAGACCTCTTTTGGGCAAAACTTAGATTTAAACACTTTCGACCAAGCTAGCAAATATAACAACTTTTATGAGTTTTCTTTGAAAAAAAATGAGCCTGCAAAATTAGCTCACACACTAAAGACTGACCCTTGGAGTATAAAAATTTCAGGAGAAGTTGAAAACCCCTTTACTGTAAGTCTTGATGAGATCAAAAACTCTTATCCTCTTGAGGAAAGAATATACAGATTTCGCTGTGTTGAAGCGTGGGCTATAGTGCTTCCTTGGATAGGATTTCCTCTATCGTATATCTTGAAAAAAGCCAAACCAAACTCTAAAGCCAAATATGTAAAATTCACAACTCTATATGATCCAAAACAGTTCCCAGATCAATCAAAAGGAGTTTTTGGAAATATTCCTTATCCCTATGTGGAAGGATTAAGAATTGACGAAGCCATGAATGAACTGACTCTACTTGGAGTTGGCATGTATGGAAAGAGTCTGCCAAAACAAAATGGTGCTCCTATAAGATTGGTAGTGCCATGGAAATATGGTTTTAAAAGCATAAAATCAATAGTAAGCATAGAACTAGTCGAGAAAGAGCCACAAAATACATGGAAAGCAATAAATCCAAGAGAGTATGGTTTTTACGCAAATGTAAATCCAAATGTTGACCACCCAAGATGGTCTCAAGCAAGAGAGAGAAAATTAGGAAGTTTTTTCAAACAAAGAACACTTATGTTTAATGGCTATGAAAAAGAGGTAGCTGGCATGTATAAAAATATGGATTTGAGAAAATTTATATGAAAAAGAAAATTTTACTATTTTTAGTGCTGTTATTACCGTTTGCCAACATGTTGCTTCATCTTCAAAGTGCCATAGATCCTATAAAGTATATCTATATACAGACGGGAACAACGGCGATATCATTGCTCATAGTCGCTCTTCTACTGCCTTGGCTTAAAAGAGTTGTAAATCTTTTAAGATACAGAAGGATGGTTGGTCTGTTTGTCTTTTTTTATGCTTTTTTGCATTTTTTAAATTTCTTTGTCCTAGATGCTGAGCTTTCTATATCTTTTGTTATCAAACAAACTTTGGATAAACCATTTATATATCTTGGAATGATTTCATTTTCCATTTTGACTTTTATGGCTGTCACATCAAAAAAATCTATCTTTAGAAGGTTCGCAAAGTGGCATCAGCTTGTGTATGGAGCCATCGTTTTAGTGACAATTCATGCTTCCATGTCACAAAAAGTTTTGAGTATAGTCGAGTATTTTTATATTTTTATAATGATATTTTTCATAGCAAGAAAACTAAAAGAGAGATTTGGTTTTAGATTTTTTAAAAGATATTTTTCTACTCTAGTGCCTTTTTAACAGCATTTATATAGCTCTTGGTTGAAATTTTTTTATCTTTATATGCCTTATCAAATGCCGTTCCATGATCAACCGATGTCCTTATGATTTCATCATTTAGTGTGACATTTATACTCTCATCAAAATAGAGTGCTTTAAGAGGTATCAGTCCTTGGTCGTGATACATGCAAACGAAATATTTATACTTTTTTCTACTCTGTTTTGAAAAAGCAACATCAGGTACAAGAGGTCCTTGAAACATATCTTTTTTCAAGCGGCTATTTGCTTTTTTTATCGCTTTTTTTATCTCCTCTTCATCATTTCCTATAACTCCATTATCACCAGCATGCGGATTTAGGGCCAGCACGGCAACCTTTTTTGAATCTAAATATTTTGAAGTTTTGATTAGAAATTTAGATAACTTTTTTGCACTGATTTGCTCCGAAACATCCCTCAAAGGAATGTGGTGTGTAAAAAGCACTACATACATTTCATCGCAACCTAACATCATAGTAGTTTCACACTCTAGTAAATCGGCAAGTGCATCAGTGTGCCCTTTATATTTTATACCTGCTAAATCCCACGAATTTTTATTTATAGGCAGTGTAACAACGGCTGAGACTTTTTCGCTTTTTGCCAAAGCGATGGCTGTGATAAAAGAGTCATAAGAGAGCTCTCCAGCCTCTTTTGTATTTACTCCTGGTTTTATATCAAACACTTCCCCGCACTCTTTTATCTTAAAATCTTCTGGCACATCAACCCCGAGCATTGCACTTCCCCACTCAAGCATGGTTCTGTTTATGCAATACACTGGCTTACAAATTTTGGTTATCTCTTTATGTGCTTCAAGTGCGATTTGAAGACCGATACCATTTATATCTCCTATACTTATAGCAATTTTCTTCATCTCATAAGCTCCAACATATCGGTTATAGCTTTTTGCAAACCTGTAAAAACAGATCTTGCTATTATGCATTGTCCGATGTTTAATTCAATTATACCTTCCATCGTGACAATCTCTTTTACATTTTGATAATTAAGTCCATGACCAGCCGCTACTTTTAAGCCTAGAGTATTTGCATATCTACTACTATCTTGCAAATCTTTGATAGATCTATCCAATAGCACTTTGAGTTCACTTCTACAGAGATCTAGCTCTTTTATACAATGCCTAGTGTAAGGCAGATTTGAGTAGAGCATAGCATAAATATTTGAGTATAATCCTGTATGCAACTCAACCCAATCAGCCCCGATCTCCTTTGATAACTCCATTGACCTGGCATTTGGATCAACAAACAGCGACACAGCGATGCCATGGTCTTTAAGTTTTGTTGTAACATCTTTAAAAGTTTGGAAATTTTTTACCAAATCCAATCCACCCTCAGTTGTAACTTCCTCTCTCTTTTCAGGAACGATTGTAGCACGATGTGGTTTTAGCTCTAAAACTTTTTCTATGATTTGTTCATCTATAGCACACTCTAAATTGACTGGAATTTGTGAATTTTCTATAATTTTTTGGGCATCATCATCGTTTATATGTCTTCTATCTTCTCTTAAATGTATAGTTATCTGGTGGGCTCCCGCTCTTCTTGCAATCGGCACAGCATCTAGTGGATCTGGGTCATTTATCTTTCTAGCCTCTCTCAAAACTGCGATATGATCAATATTTACACCTAGTAGCATATTTGCGCTCCTTTTTCTCTAGTTGATACTATTATAGTATAATTATTCTAAAAAAAGGAAATCCATGGTTGGGTGTGATTTAGGCTCAAATACGATAAGAATTGTACAGATAGATTGCGATACCAAAGAGAGAGTGAAGGAGTTTGAGAGAATCGTTAAGACAGGAAAAGATCTTCAAAAAAGTGGAGTTATTTGCGAGGAGTCTATACGAAACATATTAAATGCACTAAAAGATGCTTCAAAAATCATAGATTTCAAAGCTGACAAAGTGAAGTGTATAGCAACCGAGGCGCTTAGATCAGCAAAAAATTCGCAATTTCTTATACAGAAGATAAAAGATAGATTCGGGTTGGTTTTTGAGATAATAAGCGGAGAAGATGAAGCAAAATTCACAATTTTAGGAGTTAAAAATTCACTGCAAAATTTAAATATAAAAGATGAAAATTTTGCACTATTTGACTTAGGTGGCGGCTCAACCGAACTTAGCTATATAAAAAATGGTGCTATAAAAACAAAAAGTTTTAAGTTTGGTATCTTAAATGTTTTTGAGAGATACCACACAAACCTAGAAGAGGGCATAGAAAAAGAGATGTTGCCACTTGTGCAGTTTTCAAAAAACAAAAAAGCAGATTTTTTAGTAGCAACTGCCGGAACACCAACAACAGTATGTGCATTTCTACAAGGCATGGACTACCATTCATACGACCATAAAAAGATAAACGGAAAAACTCTACATGTAGAGGATTTCAAAAAAGCATATAAAATGATACTTTCTATGAGTAGTTCTGAACAAGAGAGATATTGCGGTACAGGCAGAAGCGAATTGATAAAAACTGGCATTTTGATAGTAATAAATATAATGAAAAAGATAAATTTTGACAAATGTATAGTGATAGACGATGGCTTAAGAGAAGGAGCAGCTCTTTCGCTGTGTGAGAAGTCTTAAGCTTTATTTTTTCATATTTAGATATATTAAAGTACATAACAACAAAAAAAGGATTTAAAAAAATGTTTGATTATTCTCTTACTCATTGGGCTACTTTTTTACTGCGGCGATTTTATTGAATCTCTCTCCTGGTCCGGATATGGCTTTTATTCTTGGTCAAACTGCAAAAAGAGGTGTGAAGTCAGGTTTTTCTGCGATGTTTGGTATTTGGGTCGGAGCATTTGTACATGTCATTTTTGCGGCACTTGGTCTCTCGGCTATCGTGGCAACTTCTGCTATCGCTTTTTCGATTGTAAAATTCATAGGTGCCGCCTATCTTGTTTGGCTTGGAATTCAGGCATTACGCTCCAGAGGTGAAAAAATATCTCTAAACACACAAGCCTGTAAAAAAGATAATAAAAAGATTTTTAAGCAGGGTGTATTGGTTGCAGCATTAAATCCAAAAGTAGCTGTTTTCTTTTTAGCATTTCTTTCCCAATTTGTTGAAATAGGAGCTGGTTCGGTTAGTGCACAGTTATTTCTTCATGGCTCACTTATCATCGTTGTTGCTGGTTTTATAGAGCCTCCTTTAGTACTCATAGGTGCCAAGTTAACGGGCTACCTAAATCGCAATAGAAAAGTATCACGCTGGATGAATCGTGCACTTGGAGCGCTATTGATTGGGCTCGGTATAAAACTAAGTACCTCACCACCCATAGGTTGAGGGTCTCTGTGATTTAAAAAATGGTCATATCTTGTTTTTAAACACTGAAGTCGTAGTTATTCTACTTCGAGGTGTTTAAGGGCAAGAGATGGCTATTTTTTAAACCACCCGAAGGGAAAGAGTACAAAGCAGGAATTGCTGCGTTAGATTATCTTGAAGTACAATAAGTACTCCTACGATAATCTGCCTTGCACTTCCTGCTTTGTACTCTTTCAGAGACCCTCAATCTATGGGTGGTGGGGTACTAGCTACAAGCGATTGAATTTTTGAATGATAGCAAGCTATAAAATAACACAAATACTTCTACAATATAAGGAAATCACCCTTCTACATGTGAGAGTTTTTAAGTTTTATTAGGTATAATTATCAACTTTTGTAATAAAAAAGTAAAATAAACTAATTTGAAAGGAGAAGTCATGGATTTAAACGGTTCCCAGATGGTTATCGAAGCACTACGAAGGGAGAATGTTAGCGTTGTCTTTGGCTATCCTGGTGGTGCTATTATGAATGTTTATGATGAAGTTTATAAACAAAACTATTTTGAGCACATATTGACAAGACATGAGCAAGCAGCGATACATGCAGCAGATGGTTATGCTAGAGCTAGTGGAGAAGTAGGAGTTGCATTTGTTACAAGTGGACCGGGCTTTACCAATGCAGTCACGGGTCTGGCAAATGCTTATATAGACTCTATTCCGATGGTTGTTATAAGCGGTCAAGTTCCGATTACGATGATAGGAACAGATGCTTTTCAAGAGATAGATGCTGTTGGCATAAGCAGACCTTGCGTCAAACACAACTATCTTGTAAAAGATGCGAAAGATCTGCCTAGAATTTTAAAAGAGGCATTTTATATAGCAAGAAGCGGACGACCTGGGCCCGTACATGTAGATATACCAAAAGATGTAACAGCCCAAGTGGCTAAATTTTCATATCCTGAAAAGATAACTATGAAGACTTACAAGCCAACTTACAAAGGAAATCATAGGCAGATTAAAAAAGTAGTAGATGCTATCGCAAATTCAGATAGACCTATCCTCTATATCGGTGGGGGTGCTGTAAACTCTGGTGCAAGTGATTTGGTGCGAGAATTTGCTAAGATTTCTGGCATACCTGCAGTTGAAACTCTTATGGCAAGAGGTGTTTTAGGTGATGAAAATCCACTTCTTATGGGTATGGTAGGAATGCACGGATGCTACAGCGCAAATATGGCAATGAGCGAAGCTGACCTCATGATAGCTTTTGGACCTAGATTTGATGATAGGGTTACAGGAAAACTAAGTGAATTTGCCAAACATGCAAAAGTTATACATGTTGACATTGACCCTAGCAGTATAGGAAAAATCGTAGATATAGACTACCCTATAGTAGGCGATTTAAAAAATGTACTTACTGACATGCTGCCACTCGTAAAAGAGAAAGTTAAATCAGAAAAATATCAACAATGGAGAGATCTTCTTAAAAGATATGATGAAATTCATCCTCTTGAGTATAGCGACGACAAAGGCAACATAAAGCCTCAATGGGTTATCCAAAGAGTTGGAGAAATTCTTGGTGAAAAAGCCATAATCTCTACTGATGTTGGTCAACATCAAATGTGGACGGCTCAGTTTTACCCATTTAGCAGACCGAGACAATTTATCACAAGTGGTGGCTTAGGAACTATGGGTTTTGGCTTTCCTGCTGCCATAGGCGTCAAAAAAGCAAAACCAGAGATGATATCTATAAATATAAGTGGAGATGGTTCGATTTTGATGAACATACAAGAGCTAATGACTGCATATGAATCAAAAATCCCTGTTATCAATATCATACTAAACAATGGCTATCTTGGCATGGTGAGGCAGTGGCAAACATTTTTTTACGATAAAAGATATGCTTCAACTGACCTAAGTCAAGCTCAACCTGATTTTGTAAAACTAGCTGAGAGTTTTGGCGGATTGGGCTTTCGAGTTGAAACCAAAGAAGAGTTCGATGAGGCTCTAAAAAAAGCTGTGGAAAGCGATATGGTATGTATGATAGATGTAAATGTAGATAGACTTGAAGATGTACTGCCTATGGTACCAGCCGGTGGCACACTTTACAATATGATTTTAGAGTACAAGGGGTAAGTGATGGGTAATTTAATACAAAACAATAACATCAGAAGAGTTTTATCCGTAATCGTTACAAATGAAGATGGTGTACTCTCTAGAATTTCAGGACTATTTGCCGGAAGAGGCTACAATATAGACTCACTCACCGTTGCTCCTGTACCTGAGACAGAATTTTCAAGACTCACAATCGTAACAAATGGAAATGAAAGAGTTTTGGAACAAATTGTAAAACAACTCCACAAACTTATACCAACCTATAAAGTTATCGAATCTGGAAATTTTGTTGAAAAAGAGATGGCTTTAGTAAAAATACCATTGGACGAAAACTTCAATGGCTTAGATGCGATGCTTAAAGCTTACAATGGAACGATCGCCGATAGTGGTGAAAATTTTATAGTTGTCATGATTGCTGATAATGCAAAAAGGGTGGATAATTTTCTAAAAGCTATCAAAAAATATAATCCTATTCAGATAGTCAGAAGTGGCTCGGTGGCTATGGATATATGATGAAAATCAAAGAGATAGCCAAAGTTTTAAACCTAGAGTATAGCGGAGATGACTTTGAAGTGGACTCCTTTTCAACTTTAGAAGAAGCGGGCGAAAATAATATCGTATTTTTTGATGACATAAAACTAAGTGATGCACTAAAAAAATGCAATGCAAAGGTCATCCTAACAAAGAAAAAGTTTTTAGGATTAGTACCTTCTGACGCTATAGCTTTAGTATGTGAAGATCCGCATCTCTGTTTTGCGATTTTGAGTAGATATTTTGCTAAAAACTACTTTGATTTTGAGGGTTCTTCACAAATAAGCAAACAAGCAAAAATTGGTAAAAATATCTCTATAGGAACCAATTCAATAGTAGAAGAGGGTGTAGTAATACACCCAAATGTTACGATTGGAAATAGTGTACATGTAGGAAAAAATTCTATCATATACCCTGGAGTTACGATTTACGGTAACACAAAGATTGGCTCAAACTGTATACTTCAGGCGGGTTGCGTGATAGGAAGTGATGGTTTTGGATATGCCCACACAAAACAAGGCGAACATATCAAAATCTATCACAATGGAAATGTGATACTAGAAGAGAGCGTTGAGATTGGTGCAAATAGTACAGTTGATAGAGCAGTTCTTGGCTCAACAATCATAAAAAAAGGCACAAAGATTGATAATCTTGTCCAAATCGGACATAATTGCGAATTAGGGCAACACTGTATAATGGTTTCTCAATCTGGACTTTCTGGCTCGACAAAATTAGGAAGAAATGTTATAATGGGCGGACAGAGTGCAACTGCAGGACATTTAGAAATAGGTGATTTTGCAGTAGTCGCAGCAAGAGGTGGTGTCACTAAAACAGTAGAGGGTGGAAAAACTTATGGAGGTTTTCCTCTCATGCTACAAAAAGAGTGGTTAAAAAAACAAGCAAAAATAAAAAAAATCTTAAAAAATATTACAAGGAG
>JALSKH010000099.1 GCA_026988975.1 Campylobacteraceae bacterium | reverse complement strand
TTTTTATGCCTCGGTTTCTTAACTCTTGTTGTGCCGATGTTGTTAGTTTTCTTGCGTCTCTTTTCATGCAACATTATAGCATTTTTATACATAAATATTTGACTGTTTAGTTAGTGGTTTAATAGCACGTTCTTTAATATCTGTAAATATCAACCTACTTAAAAGTATGGTAGGGATGAGAAGCATAAGGATAATACCCAAATAGACAAGAGGCACATAGATATGTTCTGTATGTAACTTAGCAGTAGAAAACCCCCAAATAGTCACAAAAGGCTGTAAAAAGTACACTGACATAAGGGTAAGTGTTTTGGTACTCATCTCTTCTCTAAAGATACGTTTAGCTATGTATCCAAGCACGATGAAGACATAGACGAAGATGATGGAGAGTAGTGTGGTTATCATGGTAGGATTATAGGTTGTTTAAACTTAAATGCCAACTATTTTTTACGCATATCTTCTAACGCATAGGCTTTGCACTCCACAGTATATTTTTTGTGTTTTTGCAAAATCTTCTGTGATTTCTTTTTGAGCAGGGCTAGGTTTATTTTTTCTGGGTTACGCTTTACTTCTGCAACGAGTATCTTTTTTTCATCCTCGTTGATTGCAACGATATCAATCTCATTTTGGTTGCCTCTTTCCCAGTATGTACCTATGTTAGAATACTTGCCAGAGAGTTTAAGTTTCTCGATAAAGAACTTTTCTAAAAATCTGCCACTATAGGTGTTGAAATCTCTTTTAACAATAGATTTGATGTAACTATAGTTTTCTATCTCTATGGCTGAACGATTTTTGTAGATAAAACGAAACCAAAAGTGAAAAAAGTTATCTATAATCTCATATTTTACTGTTCTGCTACCTTCTTTGGCAAATATGGGTTTCACTTTTTTGATAATAGTATATTCATTTTCCAGCCTATCCAAATAGCCTCCTACATTTTTCTCTAAGATACTCTCTATCTCAGAACGCGATGTTTTAGACGATGAAATGAGTGCCAGTATGGAAAAATAGGTAGTATACTCTTTGCCAAACTCTTCAATGAGCAAATTCTTACCCTCGTCAAGAAACAGAGAGTTTTCATCAAAGATGACATCTAGCTGACGCTCAAATGTAAAAGCTCTATGGTCCACAAACAACTCTACATACTTCGCAACACCACCTGTAAAAATATAAAAAGAGAGTAAATCATCATTCGTATAGTTAGGGTGATGTTCTTGGAGTATCTCTTGCAGTGTGAAGATGCTAAAGGGTTTTAAATGCATCTTATGATTTGCCCGACCAAAGAGGGGTTCTTTTTTATCTTCAAATATCTTTTTCATCAAAGAGTAGATAGACCCACTCAAAATAAGATTTATTTTACTCGTATCTTTATGGCTATCCCATATATTTTGCATATCAGCGTATATGCTATGGTTAATCTGTAAAAATTCTTGAAATTCATCTATCACTAGGGTAAAGGATGTGGTTTTTGATACCTCCATCAGATACTCAAAAAGATCTTTAAATTTTGAGAATGTACCCAAAATTTTGATCTCTAGTTCATTTTGGATAATATCTATAAACTCTTCACAAAGCAAGGCTTCATTTTTTTTAGAGACAAAGAGATAGACTTTTTTTTCATACGCCTCTTTAATAAGTTTTGTTTTCCCAATACGTCTTCGCCCTACAATCACAGTCATACGTGATGATATCATCGTATCAATTTCAATGTCATGTAGATATTTTAGCTCTTTTGTTCTGTTATAAAATTTCATAGCACATACCTTCCTTAGATAGTAATATAAATTACTGTAATGTATATTACTATAAATAAACTGAGAGTTTTATACCTAAAAAATTTAAACCCAAAATTTCGACTAAAATTTATGGTAAAAATCCCATAGGATTCATATTTTTTGAATCTTTTGTGACTTGAAAGATAAGGTTTTTTTTGACTCTTCCTACCACGTACCCTCTCTTTATTTTGCGAGCTACCTTAACATAAGGGGCAATTTTATCTAGTCTTGCATAGATGGTGTGTAGGTGATTTGCATGCAACATGACTACTACTTTTCCGAGCGTTTTGCTCTCTCCGGCAAAAACCACTTTGCCATTGAGGACATTGTAAACTTTGGTGTCCATGCCTTGTATTTGGAGGGTGACTGAATCATTAAAGATTTCTACATGCTCAATAGGGTCTGTGAATGTGCCATAGTTTTTAATGACCTTAGCATTTCTCAGTGGTGAGATGGCTGTATACATATCATCATGTTTTTTTGGAGATTTTGCACAATAGCCAGATTTTCGCACCCAAAACTGCTGTTTAAATCACAAGACTTTTCAAAATATTTTTTTGCACTGTTCAAATCTACTTCTACACTCTGTCCATTATTACTCCCCTAACTAAACACCCAAATCTTCAACCCGCAGCATAAGCAATTTTTTCATGCTTAAAATAACTCGCAACTCGCGCAGCATCATTACTTAGCATGTTCATAAAATCTTCAGTATTTT
>JALSKH010000098.1 GCA_026988975.1 Campylobacteraceae bacterium | reverse complement strand
TTTTCCAAAGTGGTTTAGATAATTTTTCTGCTAACTCTTTATATATCACTTCTGGTGTTTTTGTCTCATACAGTGGCTTTATAGAGGCTTTTCTTTGTACGATTGCTGGTTCTAAAAATCCATAACTGGCAATCGGTGAAGTTCGTTCAAGATAACTAGCTTCTGGCAAAACAACATCACAAAACATTGTAGTATCGCTTGGCAATATATCTATCATGACATTTAAGTCCATCTTTTTGAGAAATTGTTCTGTTTTAGCTGTATTTGGTACACCACTCATTGGATTGTGTTTTCTCATAAACATCGCTCGCAATGGGTATGGATTTTTACCCTCTAAAACCATATTTCTAAAAACAGTCCAAGAGCCTGTCTTGCCCGCAAATATAGCTATACCTTTTTTATCAAATCTATCTTGGACTTGTCCATACATTGGTGCATTAACATCCTCTTTTGGAAGTGCTAGTTTCTTACCAAATATGATGCCACCTTTTTTATCAAGATTTCCGCTCAATCCTTGGAAAATTCCCATGGCACGACGGAGTTGGAAGTCATTTTTAGCAAACACACTTCTTCTTCCTTGATAGTAGATAGGGTGTTCACTCGCCATAAACTCTCTTGCAGTTTTATATATCTCTTTAGCTGGTATATTTGTGATCTTTTCTGCCCATTGTGGAGTGTATTTGTTACTCAACACATGGTTCTTATAATCTTCGTAACCTACCATATACTTTTTACAAAACTCTTTATCTTCAAGATTTTCATCAAAAACGACATAAGTCAATGCTAGCACAAACGCTAGATCAGTTCCAGGATTTATAGCATACCATCTATCTGCTTTTGCTGCGGTGTTTGTAAATCTTGGATCTACTACTATGGTTTTTAAACCTCTACCCTTGCTTCTTTTGAACATATCCATTGTATCTGGAGTTATGATAGCCTCTGCTCTGTTTGCACCTGCGATGATGACAAAATCAGCATTGTTCATATCTGCCTCGCCATACGCACCGATAGTTGCCGAATATCCACCAAGAACAGTCTCTAAGCAGATACTAATCTCATCAACATAGTTTGGAGTACCGATTTTCAAACCCATCAACTCTTCAAAACCCTCTTTAGAGAGACCCTCTCCATTACAATAACCTATAGTGGAGCGGTTATCTTTCTCTTCGTCTAATATCTGAAGTATGCCTTTGAATTTATCTGTTCCATGGAGCACGGCATGGTACGCCTCATCCCATGTAACTCTCTTGAACTTTCCATCTCCTCTTTCACCGATTCTTACCATCGGATACTTTAGTCTGTCTGGATCATATAGAGTCTGTATCCCTGCATTTCCTCTTGGGCAAAGCATATTTCTTGATTTTGGGAAGTATGGATTTGGATCAAGTTTCACAACAACACCCTTCTCTACTCTTGCAAAACCTGCACATTTATTTACACACATACCGCATAAAAATGGTACTTTTTCGGCTTTTGTATTTGTAGTTCTTGTGATCAATCGCATATCTGCTGATTCGTGTTCATCCTCCGAGAAGAGCTTGCTAGCACTAAATGAAGTACCGCCAAGTATGCTCAAAGCAACACTGCCTTGCAGAAATTTTCTACGAGATATTTCTACTTTCACACTGCCTCCTTTACTTATAATAATAATTTTATGAAGTATTTATTATATCTCGTTAAACTTTAAATAAGTTGATTAAATGAGTAAGTTAAGTAAAAATTAATAATATCAGAAGGAAGTGTGTATTTTTGAAACATACATTGGGGTTGGTCAGAGCTTAAACTCCGACCAATTTAAAATTATCTTTTTAGATATTTTACTATCTCATCTTTTAGTTCATTTGCATCTTTTGAAAATGCAAAACACTGCTTGGCTGTGCAGGCTTGTAGAAGTTCTTGATCTTTTAAAAGTGTGTACATGTAAGGATAATTTACCTCTTTTTTTATTTTTCTAAGCTCATTTAGTCTGGATTTTGGACCTTTTAAGTCTATCTCTCCTTTTTTTGAGATGATTACTAGTTTTATCGCTTCAGGATAGGCGCTTGGATGATTTTTTAGTTTTGTGGCTATGCTAGAGAGCATATTTTCGGCTTTTTCATAAAGTTTCATATCTCCACTTAGCAGCGCTAAAGTGTAGATATCTTTAATCATCACAACTTGGGCACTTCTATAGCTTGCATCCTCTAATGGAGCCATGGATTTAAAATCGCTGTCACTTAGATACCAACTTCCATCTATATAAAATTTTCTCACAGATTCACTAGCCAAACTAAGTGCTTTATTTAAGTATCTCTCATCTATGGTTTGCTCAAATGCACCTATGAGTGCATCTGTCAAAAAAGCATAATCTTCTAGCAAAGCTTTCACCTTAAGCGGCTTCCCTATCAAAAGTTGATGATACAAAACTCCATCTTTTTGCAGATTTGCCAATATGCTATCCACTAACTTCACACCTTTTTTGCCATACTTAGGATCTACTATGCTAGCTTCAAAAAGTGCTGTTGCCATAAGTGAATTCCATGAAGTCAAAATCTTATCATCTATAAATGGATATTTTATATTGCTTCTGAGTTTTTTAAGGACTACTTTTGCTTTATCTAGATTTTTAGGCTCTACCTCTTCATCGACTATAGGGTTTGATAAGTCACCTTTAAAGTTGCCATATTTTGTTATATTTAAATAGGTCAAAATTTCAGATATATTTTTCTTTTCAAATCCAGCCTCTTTTAGTGCTTTTTGTGCAGTTTGCGGAGTAAATAGGAAGTATTTGCCCTCTTCTGCTTCACTATCAGCGTCACTTGCACTTTTGTAAAGTCCACCACTTAAAAACCTATCGTCCATATTTTTTATCGTTTTTTCTATGACACTTTTTGTGAAATTTGTAGGTTTTATACTGTATAGTTTTGAGTAGGCTTGGATAAGTTCCGCATTTGTATATAACATCTTTTCAAAGTGCGGTATAGTCCATGAGCCATCTGTACTGTATCTGAAAAATCCACCCTCTATCTGGTCATTTATACCGCCTTTTGCCATCGCCTCAAGTGCATCCTCGCTCATGTGAAGTGCATCTTGGTTTTTGTCCACTTTGTATATATCTAAAAGCGTATCAAATGTACTGGCATGTGGAAATTTTGGAGAAGTTCCGATTCCCTTGTATATCTCATCGTAACTATCCTTGACGGCACTAACAAATTTATCTACAATACTTAAGTCTATATCTCCTTTTGGATTTTTTACACTACTGTACTGTTTGATGGCATTTTCGATACTATCAGCACTTTTTTGTACCTCTTGTGGGGAATTTTTATACTTTTGGACTATAAAATTCATGATATCCCTAAACCCTGGAGCGTACGACATCTTCTTAGGCGGTAGATATGTAGCTGCGTATATCACTTTTCTTTGTGGTGTCATCACGATAGTAAGTGGCCAACCTCCACCTCTTTTGTTTAAAAGATAAAAGACATCTTGATAATATTTATCTATATCCGGTCTCTCTTCTCTATCTACTTTTATAGATACGAAATTGTCATTTAAAATTTTTGCACTCTCTTCGTTTTCAAAAGTCTCTCTCTCCATCACATGACACCAGTGGCAAGTGCTATAACCTATAGATAAAAATATAAGCTTATGCTCTTTTTTAGCCTTAGCAAATGCTTTCTCGCCCCAAGCCATCCAATGCACGGGATTGTGTGCGTGTTGCAGGAGATACGGGGATTGCTCGTGAATCAAATCATTGGTATATTTATATGTAGTTGCTTGCATCGTTACTCCGATCGTTAAAAAAATTAAAAGTTTATTTAGAAGTTTCATATTTTACAAACTTATAGTGGTCTTTCGCCAATGCTTGCACTCCACCCAAAAGATCGATAACTTTGTAGCCATTGTCTCCTAGAAATTTTGAAACTATTCTGCTCCTATGTCCAGTTCTGCAAACAAGTGCAAATTTTTCGCCTGGCTTCACAAAAGCATTTAAAGCTTTCATAAACTTTGGTACATCATATCTGCCCATCTCATCAAAAAAAGTGATGGTTTTAGAGCCTTTTATGATGCCTGTCTGAAGCCACTCTGACTTTGTTCGTATGTCTATGATTTTTATGCCAGAATTAACAACATTTGGAGATATCGGAAAGTTTATAACCTCAGCAAAAGCAAAGTTAAGTAGCAGTAGCAAAGCTAAAATGATCTTTTTCATGTTCTGTCCTATTTTTATGAATTTTCTTCATTTTAGCGGTAAATTATAAATATAATTACAACAACTTGCAATTATATTGTACAAATTTTTTATCTACGGTTATTATCTTATAGTTATGAGATATGCCTTGGGATATAATCATTCTATCAAACGGATCACGATGAAAAAAAGGCAATAGACCCAAATGCAAAGCACTTTTACCATCAAAGTCCAATATATCAAAACCCATATCATCTAAAATTTCAAACATATCAAAATCAACATCAAGTTTTCCAATTGATTTTTTTATTGCTATCTCTGCTATGCTTATCGAACTAAGGTAAATAGTATTGTTCAAATCTTTGATGTATCTAAGATGCTCTTTATTGACTCTTTTTACATCATATATAAGCCATAAAAATATATGGGTATCAATGATGATATTCATGCGTCCTTACCATAAAACATCTCATTTATCTCATCCACTTCATCATCAAAATCAAATGGTATCACACCCTTACCTTCTAATTGTCCAAATTTTCTCTCATTTCTTACCTCTTTATATGGCACGAACATAGCAACTTTTTTACGCTTTTTCCCATACTCTATGACAAACTCTTCACCATAGTTTTTGACTTGCTCGAGTATAGATGAAAATTCGGATTTGAACTCTCCTACTTGAATCGAATGCATAATAGCTCCTTTTGCATCTCATTCTAACATTTACTAGACAACTTGTCAACTAACCAGCCCTGCTTCGTTTAAAAATGGTGAGTTTGTGTATGTGATTCGTTTGATTTTGTCGTATTTTGCGTAAGATAAAAAGAGTCTATCTTTTGCCCTTGTGGTTGCTACATAAAAGAGTCTTCTCTCCTCTTCTAGGCTTCCCCCTTTGCTCATGAGTTTTCTGTTTGGAAATCTTCCATCCATCAGGTCTATCACAAAAACTTCTGTAAACTCCAAACCTTTACTTGCATGGATGCTCAAAAGATTTACTCCCTCGCCTTCGCTTGTTTCGCCACTTCCAAGCGTGATGGCATTTAGAAATCTTTCGCTTTGTGAGTAGTTGGAAGCTACATCTTCGAGTAGATACCCTTTTATCTTGATTCTGCTTAGTACTTCTGATTTTAGTTTTTCGTCGATGGTACCATCTTTTTTGGTTGCTCTTGCTCTTGCCAAAGTGTCGCCTATATTTGCAAATATATCACTTGAAACTATGTGAGATACTAGAGTTTTTGGACTTTTGATTCTACTTGTATTTTTAAGATACTCATAAAAACTATATAAAAACTTTGCTCCATCTTCATTTATCTTTGCATGTTTTAGCACTGGATTTGCTAGAAAATTTTCATCAAATCCTAGTTTATAAAATCTCCCGACACTTCCGGGCTCTCCATAGTCATCAAAGAGTCCAAGTTGATAATTTTTCACCTTGGCACTAAATGGCTTCACACTCTCATCAGGAGCAAAAAATCCCTTGAAAATATCTCCATGACCTATCTTGTATAGCCCTTCAAAAAGCTCTTTTGAGAGTGCAGCTCCAACACCTTTGGCATACTCAAAGATATGGATAAAACTCATCATATCTTTTGGGTTTATAACCACGCTCGCTAGATCGATCATCGCTTTTACTTCACGAGAGTCAAAAAAACTCACTCCACCTCTTCTTTTACAACTAACTCCTAGCTCCCTCAAAGTCGCCTCTATGCCATCTGCACTTGCGTTATTTCTAAATATGACTGCTATCTCATCATGCGCTGTTTTTGAGCTTTTTATAAGATTTGAGATGGAATGATACTGTTCAAACAACTCTTCATAAACGAGTAGTTTTGGAGCTTCGCACTCACCGACTCTTGTCACTTCTAGCTCTTTGTCATAAAGTCTTGGATTGTTTTTTATGACTCTGTTTGCCAAAGAGAGGATTTTTGAGGTTGAACGATAGTTTTTGTTTAATTTAAAGACTCTTGCATCTTTGTATCTATCTTTAAATGAGCCGATTATCTTGATATCTGCACCGTTAAAAGCGTAAATGCTCTGATCAAAATCTCCAACACAAAAGAGTGAGCGTTTTGGAAACGCATCTATGAGTGAACTTTGGAGGATATTTGTATCTTGATACTCGTCCACTAAAACTTCAGAAAATCTTATATCTCTACTATTTTTAAGTGCATCTCTCATCATGATAAGCAAGTCATTAAAACCTACATAACCATACTCTTTTTTTAACCTCTTATACTCATCAAATATATCTTCATATATATCATAATATACCCCATGCTCACTATCTTGTTCATCTAGCCACTTAGCAAAACTAAGCTCTATCGTAGAGTTTTGGTATAAAGAGAAAAGATCAAAGAGATATGAAGATTGATATGGTTTTATAGGCGAGTCTATATGGTCAAATCTTCTTTTTGCATGTATGCTTTTGAGTAAAATTTTTAAATCTTTTGGAGTTTTTAGTTTTATATCCCTGCCTATTTTTTTAAGCAACCTGTAGCTTACTGCATGAAAAGTACCTGATTCTATCTTTTTGACAACACTCTTATCGAAATACCTCTGCACCCTGCTTAACATTTCACTAGCCGCCTTGTTTGTAAAAGTCAGCAACAGTATATGTTCAGGCTTAACACCATTGTTAAGTAGATATGATATCCTAGCAACAACCGTAGAAGTTTTGCCCGTCCCTGCACTCGCAACGATAAGATTTGCCCCTGCATCAGCCATAGCCGCACTGCGTTGGTCACTATTTAGTCTCGAAAGTGGCATAAAACTCCTTTTGAAGAGCGAATTATATATAAAAGAGTAAAATTTAATCTTAAATTGACGATATAGAGAGTATAATTGCACAAAAAGACATTTAAGGGACAAATAATGAAAAGAAGTGGTTTTACAATGGTAGAGTTGATCTTCGTGATCGTAATCATAGGTATATTGGCAGCAACTGCATTACCAAAGTTTAATGGTGTAAAAGACAAAGCAAAAATTAATAGTGAATTATCAGCTATGAGTGGATTAGGTGGGGCTATAGTGGCTGCAAGTGAATTTCAAATAGAAGATCATAACAATAGAGATGTAGATTGGCACAACGAGAATCTTGGTGATGCAAATGCCTCAGTTGCAGCTAGAACAGCTGAATACAGAAGCATCAATAGCAAGAAAAAAGTACTTAAAAAAATTGCAAAAAAAGCAGAAAGTATGAAGATTATTGGTTTTGTAGGTTTTTTAGAAAATGCTGCTTATCCAAGTGGAACTTTGGCTAGTGGATCAGATACAAAATATAGTGATGACATACTTGCATTAACCTCTAAAGCTTCTGATAGAACTAGTGGGATTACCACAGCTAATGATATAGAAGGGAAACCTGATAGAAATGATTTTTGGGTTTTTAATCCAAATATTGTTGACTTAAACGTAACAGTTGATAGTCAAACAATAAATAATAGCGATGGCTATGTAATAGTACCTGCTCAATCTATTGCACTAGTTGATGTAAATGGAACAAATTCATACAGTTCAAATAATATTAGAGTTAACATAGCTGGCTATAGTTCAGGTACTTCAAGAAATATAGTGAGTGTAGAGTAAAACTTGAAATATAGACATGCTTTTACAATGGTGGAGCTTATCTTTGTCATTGTTATCATTGGGATACTTGCTTCTGTGGCTATTCCTAAGCTTACGGGTGTGACTGACGGGGCTAAAAAATCTGCTGAGATAGCTACTATCTCAGCAGTATCTACTGCACTTGATAGTGCAAATGGAGAATGGAGCATCAATGAGGGTGATTTTAAATGGGGAAACAAGCAAGACTCATCTGCTCTTAACTCTTTAGGATATCCAAATGTTTTATCAAAAAACGGTGATGTTTTTGGAGCTGTTATCAAAGGAAAAAATTCAAAATTCAAAAAACAAGCTACTATAAATGCCAGCGACTATAACATATCTATATTTACAGGACCTGCGAGCGATCCTCAAAATGGAGTAAGATATGACTCAAAAGCTCCAAATAATGACATAGCCAACAAACCAGACAAAAATGACTTTTGGATATATGCTTTTTATGTAAACCCTGACAAAACTTGTTCCTATAATAACAAAGAGATATCAGCAGGTGATTTTATACTCGCAGATGAGAATGGAACACAACCGACAAACTACAATATCAATCTAACTTGTTCTCCCTAAATACTAGTTATCTTTTTAATTATCCAAAAAACTAAACCCAAGATGATAGCACTAAAAATTGCGACACTGATAGTACCGGCTTGCATATCCATCATGTTCCTCCTACTGCTTCAGCTATGGACCACATAGGCAGAAAGATTCCAAGTGCCAAAAGCAATACAAAACCAGCAATGGCTGCAATCAAAAGTGGCTCAATCATAGTTGAGACATTATCGACCAGATAAGCGTATTTTTTTCTATATATATCTGAGATTTTATCGAGCATTTTACTTAAACTTCCACTGCTCTCCCCTGCACTGATCATCTGTACAACCATACTTTGAAACTCACTTGTCTCCTCAAAGCCATCCGTCAAACTTCTGCCCTCTTCTATGGCATCAATTATCATAGAGAGTCTCTCTTTTAAATAACTATTTTCAACTATACCTATAGCTGTTTTTAGCGAATCTATCATGGGAATTCCTGATGTACTTAGTCTATCAAAAACATAAACAAATCTGCCTATCATAGAGAGATACATCACCTCTCCAACTATATAAACTCTTAGCATATATTTATCGAACATTAGTTTGAATTTTTCACTTTTTTTATACATGTAGGATAAAACCGAACTAAGTAAAAATGCGCCGAATAAAACGAAGATGCCGTATTGGGTTATCGCATTTTCTATCCAAAGCAGTAAAATTGTAGGAAAGGGGAGAGTTGCGTTATATTCAGAAAACATGGATTGGAACTGTGGGACCACTAGAGTAATCACAAATGAAAAAGCAATAATCATCACTGTTATGACTATCATAGGATATCTTGTTGCCTTTTTGAGTTTCATTCGATTATCATATACCTCTTGCAGTATGTCAGCTAGTTTTTCTATAGATTCATCTAGCGTACCTGTTTTCTCTCCTAAATCAAAAAGGGCAATCGATATTGCCCCAACTTCACTCTCAAACATCTTAAAAGCATGCGAAAGGTCAACTCCTGATTCCACCTCTTCAAGAACAGTAGTAAAGATCTCTTTGAGTCTTTTATGTTCTGTGGTTTTTAGTACATCTTCCAAACACATAGTTATAGGAAGTCCTGCATTTAACATAGTAGATATCTGACGTAGTGAGGCGATATAGGGCTCTAGCGGGATTTTCTTTATCGAAAATCTATCTTTCAATCTCTTTTTCAAAGCTTCCAATTTCACAGAAAATGGCTCAGAAACCTCTTTTAGTTCAACAAAAACACCTATTGACCTTGCTCTAAAATCTTTTATAACATCAAATTTATTTTCACCAAAGAGTATGGTTTTCTCTTTATTTCCATTTGATATATACTCTATCTCAAAATATTTCATGCTATTTACTTCGCAACTCTAAGTACTTCTTCTAATGTAGTAACACCATTGAGTGCTTTTTTGATGCCATCTATCAACATTGGCTCAAATCCATCACTCTCTTCTGCTTTTCTTGCTATTTCGTATTTATTCATATTTATTGATATAAGGTGCGATATAGTCTCACTTATCCTCAATATCTCACTTATCATAGTTCTGCCACTATATCCGCTAAAACCACATCTCATACAACCCTCGCCCATGTAGAACTTGTACTCTTGCGGCAAGTATTTGGATATAGATTCGAGTATGCTTCTTGACGGCTTATGTTCTTTTTTACAGTATGGACAAATTTTCCTCACAAGTCTTTGTGCCATAACTCCAACAAGAGAGTCTGCTATAAGATAAGGCTCTAACCCCATTTGTATCATCCTAGTTATCGCACTTGGAGCATCATTTGTGTGCAATGTTGTAAATACCAAATGCCCTGTCAATGATGCCTGGACAGCTATATTTAGCGTTTCTGTATCTCTAACTTCACCTACCATGATGATATCTGGATCTTGTCTCAGGATTGAACGAAGTGCCTCAGCAAAGGAGTAGTCTATCTTCTCGTTTATCTGTATTTGCTGCGCTAGTGGAAGTTGATATTCGATAGGATCTTCTATAGTGATCATCTTGTTTTCAATGCTTTTTATCTCATTTAGAGCTGCATACAGAGTTGTTGTCTTTCCACTTCCTGTTGGTCCTGTTACAAAAATAATGCCATAAGGGGACTTTAAAATTTCTTCGAAAAGTTTTATATTTTTCTCTTCCATACCTAAATCACGAAGTTTGAGAAGTATCTTTTGTTGGTCTAATATCCTCATAACTATGGATTCACCAAACATAGTTGGAGCAGTTGAGAGTCTGAAATCATATATATTATTGTTTATAGTCATGGAAAATCTACCATCTTGGGATTTTCTTTTTTCGCTTATGTCCAAATTTCCTAAAATCTTAATACGAGATGCTAACGCATTGTAGATATCTATATCAAAAACAAAATTTTCTCTCAAAATTCCATCTATTCTACTTCTGACTGAGACATTAAATCCTGATGGCTCTATATGTATGTCACTAGCATTGTTTTTAATAGCACTTCTAACTATCTGTTCTATAAGCTGCATTATTGAACTTTGTTCACTATCTACTTTATAAGCGCCTGTTGATATCTCTTTTTTGATGTTGTCAACAATCAATTTTGTTGTGGAGATGATTTCAAATCTTTCAAATATATGATTAATATCGCTTTTTAAAGATACATATAATTTTATCGGTTTCGTTGCAACACTTCTCTCTAGCAACTCAAGTGAGTCATAATCAAGTGGATCAACTACGGCTACATGTACAAACTCATCATCTTCCATAAAAGGTATGGATTGTGAACTTTTAAGAAGATTTAAAGAGTATCTTGTCATCAGATTAAAATCAACCTCTACACCATATAGATCTATAAATTCTATATCAAGTTGTTCAGCTAAAATCTCCGCAAAGGCTCTTTCGCTAATATAGCCGTCATCTATAAAATACTGTCCCAATTTTTTTGCAAAATTACTCTCTTTTTGCTCTTTTAAAACTGTGTTTAGCTGCTCTTGGTTGATAAAACCTTTTTCTATAAGTATATCACCAATTCGTATCTTTTTTTGTATCATTTAACTGTCCCCTTTTTCAGGAAGTAAATTCCTGAAAAATTCCTCGCGACTAAAGCACGAGCTGTTGCTCTGTATTTTTTCATATTTTACTCTCTTCTCGGAAGTAAATTCCTGAAAAATTCCTCGCGACTAAAGCACGAGCTGTTGCTCTCTGTTTTCATCTATAAATACCAATGTCTCTTAAAAAATTTACCGTCTCTATACTCATCTATTATAACCTTTACCTGCTTGTCTCTCGTTTTCCAAAGTATATATCTTCTATTTTTTAAGACTATTTCTATTTTTTTTGAACTTTTTTCTAAAACTTTATAATTCTTCTTAGCCAAATTTTCAAATACAACTGACAATATATTTGCGGTCCTTGGCAATCTCATATTACTAATATTTATACCATCATTCATAAATTGATATATCAACTTTTTTTGTAGCAAAATTGTAGCAAAATAGGACGCATTGGCTCTATATCTAGGTGTTGATACCAATCTTTTTATGATAATTCCTAGAGGATTTATGTTGTCTATTTTTAGGCATGCATTTCCAACCAGAGAGAGTATATCTTCGTTTTTGCTATTTAAGATAGTTCCATCTATACACACTTTTTCAAAATCAGAGTTTTTATAGTCGGCCACTAATTGCTGCTCACTATATGCAAATCCGTACGAATAAATTAACAATAAAACATAAAAAGCTTTTTTCATTTTGTCTTCTTTATACTAGATAAAAATTTACTAGCTTCTTCTGAGCTAAAATAGGATAAAAAAGTCTCAACCGCTCTGATAGCTTCATCTTTTTTACCCTGCTTTATCTTTGCCTGCGCATAAATTAGCCATGGATCAAAAGAAGACGGATTGTAGTGATTTGCTTTTTTAGACCAAATTATTGCTTTTTCATATTTCTGTTTTTGGAAGTAAAATTTAGATAAAGCAAGAGTTGTATCAAAACTCTCTGAGTAGTTGTTTGCTTTTATAAGTGATTTTTCATCTTCAAGAGATTTAACTTTTATAAAAATCTTTTTTTTCAGAATAATCTTTTTTTCTGTTTCCACTTTTTTTGTTTCTATCTTTTCGCTCTTTTTAGTTTCTTCCATACTCTTGGTATTTGTTGTTTTTTGTATGTTTGGTATTTTTATAGTCGGGGTTAAAAGTATGGTATTGTAATTTTGAGCTTCACTCTTATTTACTTCTTTATTTTTTTTAACAATCTTTTTTTGAATTTCTATTTTTTTTGATAATTTTACATGAGTATCTATCTTTTTGACTGGCTTGATAATCATTTTCTTAATTTTTTTAGATTGAAAAAATTCAGTATACCCAAACAAAACCATCACCACAATCAAAAACATAAGCAACAAAACTTTAGAATACTTCTTTAGATTCATAATTCGACATCTTTTTTGCAATTCTTCAAAAGCTCTATCAGTCATGGATAACTCCAATCTCCAGTGCAGACATTTGCAATAAACAATTGTTGATTTTGCTATATTTTCTTAATCCATTTTTCTTTGCATACTCCAAGAGAGTCAAAAGTGTAAAAACAAATTTTTTTACTGTTCGAAAATTTCCTACAGAATATTTTGTGATCTTTTTTGCATTTTTTAAGGTGAACATCTGTGAAATTTCATTATGATTTTCTTTTAAAAGTATACTTTGGATATATCTATAAACTTCGCTATAGTGAAGTTTGCCATACTCTACTACAACTTTTGTCCTCGATTTAAAATGTTTTTTCTGTAAAATCAAACTGCCTTCTTCTTTGTGCATTGATAGGACAAATTGAAACACTTTTGTGTCACCAAGAATTCTTATAAGCTCAAACTGCTCTTCGTTTAAAAGTTGCGCTTCATCTATAAAAATCGTATGCTTACTATCCTTGTACTCAACAAGTAGCTTCTCTTTTAAGGAGTTAAAATTTATATTTTTATCAAATTCCAATTCTTTGGCTTCATATAAAATCTTTAACAAATCCCTTTTGTCAAAAAAAGGATGATCTATAAAAATACTAAGAGACTTTTTTTTAAGCTCTTCATCTATGAGTTTAAGTATATAACTTTTACCAACACCTGGGTCACCAATGAGAAAAATCAGCGGTGCATTTCTCTCTTGTATGGCATTTTCAAGTTTGTATCTTGCTATTTCAGCACTTGTACTATCAAAATAATAACGAGAATCTATAACATCTCGAAATAACTCCTTTGCCTTGTGATAGTCTCGCATTATCTTGCTTTTTTTGAGATACTTATATCAAAATCACTTATATTTGGCTTTTTATTTACATCTATGATATGAGGAATTAGCACTATGATCAATTCACTGTTTGTTATAGTTTTTGCTCTACTTTTAAAAGCATTTCCAAGTATAGGAATTGAGGAGAGAAGAGGTACACTTGTATTAGTGTAGTTCTCATTCTTGCTTATAAGCCCACCTATGAGGACTTTGCTTCCATCTTTGACTTTTACTATGGATGAAAGTTGTTTTATTTTTATATCTGGGGCTAAAAATGGCACTCCGTTGCTATCTATATGCTCTTTTGAAATTTCACTGACTATCGGATTGATTTTTAGCATTATAAAACCATCATCAGTTGCTTGAGGCGTTATATCCAATGTAACTCCTACAAAGGTTGAATCAGTAGTGTAACTAGGTGTTGTAGTAGTTGTTCCATTTGAAATCGTAGTCGAACTTCCATCGTCATATCTATAGTTAACCTCTGTTCCTACATTTATGACAGCTGGTTGGTTGTTGAGCGTCATCACTTTTGGATTGGATACTATCTTCACATCGCCTTGTGTTTTTAAAAACTTGATGAGACCATTCATGGAAAAATTGTATCCTATGAGATAGTTTGGTTTTCTGAAACCATTTGTTAAAATACCCCCGACTCTCTCTTTGGTTGCATCACTAGAGCCGCTCAATGAGAGTTGAAATTGACTCCAATCAACACCATTTGTCTTCGCGTCATTATACTTTACTTCTATGAGTTTTGCTTCTATAAGAACCTCTTTATGGAGTCTTTTCATCATCTCTTTGAGATACTTACTGACTAAATCGAGCTGTTTTTTATCGCCAGTTACCGTAAGCATTCCTGCATCTTGGTTTATGAGTGCTTTTGATTCACTTTGGTCGTTTTTATTTCTGTCTAATATGCTGTTTATTTGTGACTCTATCTTGCTCCAAAATTGAAAATCAGATGTAAAATCCATAACCGTTGAGTCTTTTCCACCACTATCTGAAGAACCGGTCTTTATAGTTTTATTGGTTGTACTTGTCCTTTTTGTAAAACTTACATAGTTTATTAGATATGTTTTTGTTTTAAGATATGAGATTTTTAGAATTTTTTGCTTTGCATCTAGCGTGTAGAACAGATCTCTATCGCTTAAAAGCATATTTAAAAGCTCTTTTAGAGATGCATCTTTTACATTCACATAATCAAGCTTTTGCTTCAAGATTGGCATCACACCTTTATCTTCAAATATCATTGTCATTTTACACTCATCGGTTATATTTTCCAATATATCAAGAGTTCTTATGGAGCTACCACCAGAATCTTTTACACTAAAAGAGAAAAATTTATTTTCACAGTTTGAAAAAGCTGCTGTCGTTAAAAATACCAATACCAATAGTACAAATCTAATTTTCATCTCTATTTTTCCCTCACTTTTAAAATCTCTTTACTTTTTTTAAACTTCAAAACTAAAATCTTATGATTTCTGGATAACAAAATACTCTTTTTTTTGATTTCCACCACTTTATACCCTCTTATATGATCATTTTTTTTAACCCAGCTACCATCGATAAAGGCTCTATCGCCAAATATACTGATAAGCATGAGTTCTTTTTTTTGCGTTTTTTTCTTCGAGATATTTGCTTTTTTTACTTCAGTCTTTATCTCTTTTTTGATCAAAAATGGATCATATTTAACCATCGCGACTTTTTTTACACTCTTTTCTTGTATAAGTTTATCTAATCTAATTGAAAGATTATCCTGTGCAAGCAAAACTGTAAGCATTAATACAAAAATCAAAATATATCTCATAATCCTATCCCGTACATGTCTATCAGAAGTTCAAAATGTAACTCTTTGCCAACCAGCTTTAACTGCATCTTTTCAAATTTTAAAAGCGTATTTAGATTGTCTATATATGAAATGAAAGCTACGATATCAGTATAACTTCCACTTCCTCCAATCTCTAGATTTCTCTTTTTTTTCAAGATATTGCTATCTCTTTTATTTTGAATATCTCTGCTTTTTATATAAGATATTTTTAGATTTCTCACTACTGAATCTTTTAGTATGTCATCTATACTTTTAGCCCACTCTTTGTCATCATAGAAAGCATATTTTAACTTATACAGACCAGAAATAAGATGCTCATTTTTTGACTTCTTCTTCTCTTGTTCTGATTTTAGTGCTAACAACTCTTTGGCTTTTGTATCTCGTATCTTTTTCAATCTACTTAAAGAGTTATTTGTCAATTTTACCTCTAGTTCATTGATTTTACTTTTTAATATCTTTTGATCTTCTCTCATTGGCATGATAATCTGCGCAAATAGATAAAAAATGAGCCCAAAAACTATAAAATATATGAGGTATTTTTCTCTTTTTCCTGCATTGTTTAAGTATTTTTCTATTTTATTCATGACCTATCTCTACTTTGCTTATATAGTGATCTTTATCTAGTTTTATCTCTTGAGTTTTAACATTTACAAAACCTTCGCTTATGAGGGATTTTAAAAATTTTGCTATTTTATCTCTGTTTTCATATCCGGATAAAACCTCTATCACCATTTTATTTCTACCAGTTTGTTCTATACTTTTAGCTTGAAGTTGATACTTTTTTAGAAGTGAGTTTATACTAAGTAAAAAACTGATATAGCGATTGTCTTTACCTTTCATTTTTTCCAATTTGTATATACTTTGTTTTATATTTTCAAAAACTACATCCTCTTTTTTTATATCTTTTTTTGTAGTTTTTATCTTTTGAATTGCAGCTCTTGTCTCTCTTTTGTAAGATCTAGCTCTATTTTGTATGGATTGATACCTAGCTTCTAGTGTATCTTCTTGATTTTGTAAGTTTTGAATATCAAAGAAAAAGTATCCATATACTCCGAGTAAAACAGCGACAAACAGAACAACCCACAGAGATAATCTACCAAACTTTGTAGATAAAAAAGATGGTGGTCTGCTAAATATAGTCATATTTTGCTTATTTGAATTTTGCAAATACTTGTCTAATCCATAGGAGCAGACGACATTATCCAAAAAGTAGCCATTTTGTTTCTC
>JALSKH010000097.1 GCA_026988975.1 Campylobacteraceae bacterium | reverse complement strand
AACAATCTTGAACTACAAAAAAGACTCATCAATGAGTTTGGACTCTCACTCAGACAAGCTCAAAAAACAATAAAGAGCTATCCTATCCCCTATATTATTGAGAGTTTAGAGATAATCAAACATAAAACCCACCAAAAACTTATAAAAAATATCCCTGCTTATACACTAACAGTTTTAAAAAATTACTTTCATCCCACTATCTGAGATAGACAAAAACAATCCATACTATGAGACACTCAGAGAGGTTGAAGAGAAAAACAAGCTCAAACAAAAGCTCTTAAAGATTTTTATTCCCTCAAAAAAGAGAAACAACAAAAAATAATTGAAGCATTTGAACAAGAGAAAATCAAAAGCGATATTTTAAAAACACTTTATAAAAAAGAGTGACTAAAAAGCATACTGTTTGAGAAAATGTTTACAAACTATTTAGAAAAAATGTAACATTTTTACCCATAAAAATCCCCCCCCATTTCCAAGCAAAAATCACATAATATTCTTAAGAATAATTTGCTACAATAAGCAAATTTTGTGATTTTTGACTAAATCACTTCTTATATAGGAGTATAGCATGAGAAAGCTTGGGTTTTATATAGCCATTGTTTTTGCTTTGGTTTTTAGTGCATGTAGTAGCGGAGGTGGAGGTTCTTCGTCTGATGGTGGCACAACGAATAACACAATAACAGGAATAACCATCACAGCAGTAGATGGTTACATTAAAGATGCGACATTAAAAGATGCGTCAGGTCAAGTAGCAACATATAGCGGTAGTGGAGGAAAGTATACTTTTAGCTCCACTCCAACTTACCCACTTACACTAACAGGTGGAAAATATGAAGATACAAATGCAAGCTTTGATATCAATATGACTTGTAATTCTGGAACAGTTATCTCTCCAATCACAACATTTTTAGAAAACAACTCAACTGTTTTAGCTAAACTTGCTAACTTAGCTCTTAGTGGTAACCCCGCAGCACTTTCAGACTTTAGTGTAGACTATATAGACACAAACAATACAGATTTAGCAAAACTTGCTCAACTACTCTATGTAGTTCTTCAAGATGCAAATCTCACTAAAACACTCAGAAGTGATATGAATGTTACATCACTTACTGCACTCTATATGCATATAGAAAGTGATATAAACACAACTATCACAGATGCAACTCGTGCTAACAATATGCGCGTCTTTATACAAAAGGTTAGAGATATTAACAGCTCAGTATCACTTGTAAACTATGAGACAACACTCAAAAACTTTAAAGAGGCACTGTCACTTCCAAATATTACATGGAAAGGAAAAACTTATGGTCAAGTTATCTCACCATTTACGGGAAAAGTATGGTTAGATAGAAACTTAGGAGCATCTCAAGTGTGTACTGCACTTGATGATACAGAGTGTTATGGAGATTACTACCAATGGGGAAGAGGAGCAGATGGACATGAAAAAAGAGATTCTAACACTACTTCAACACAAGCAAGTGATTTAAATAATACAAATACTAGTTTTATAACTTCAAATAATGCAGATGGTTGGGATTGGACAACAGCAGATGGAAATGGAAGTTTAAGAGCACAAGAGTGGAGTAAAACAGATGGCACATCAATCTGTCCAGTAGGATACAGAGTACCAACTATATATGAACTTATAGCTGAAATAATAGATTTAAATGATAGTAATAAAGTAAATAGTAATACAGATGCTTTTAATAACTTCTTAAAATTGCCTTCTGCTGGTCTCCGCTACAGTAATAATGGTTCTTTTATCGATCAGGGCTCTGTCGGTTATTTTTGGGGTATTCCAGTTAATGGGTATCCCCTCCCACCTTATTTGGGCTTCGGTCCGAGCAGAGCCTGGTGGGATGAGGACGGCTTTCGTACTGATGGTGAATCGGTTCGTTGCCTGAGGGATTAAACCTTAAAACTTTTGCAAGCTTTGCTTGCAATCGCGATAAATTTTTGATTTTTAAGCTTAAAAATAGCTTAGTTTTGTTTTTTGCCGGAGTTGCTTTCATATTTTGAAAGTTAAGAGTGCATTTTAATCCCAGTGTAAAACTCTTCTATCTGGGTCGATTTTGGAGTAAAAGTTAAAATTTACGCTTTTTTGCCTTCAGCTGGCAATCGCAACAACAGTGATGGTTCCCTGAACAATCAGGGTTCTAACTCACAGAATTTGAACTTCAATTCGGGTGGGGTGAACACGAACAACGACAATTGTGCCAGTGTTTTTTTTTGCAGTTTGAAAAGTGGAAAAGTTATGAATTATGTCAAAAAAGATGAATGGCTACCTGCCATTCATTTCTAAGTGACTATAGATTTCATAAGCTCTTTGTTCAAAACTAAGCCAAGCATAAAAGTTTTTCAAGTCGCTACATTTTGGAAAATTAACTTCGATACCATCATCTTCAAGTTGACATCTGATATCTTCGATTTCGTTGTAGTGCTTGTCGTAAAACTCATGAGTATCTTTGTAGTAGATAAGTGATGATACTATTCATGATTGACATCCATATTGTAGTAAGT
>JALSKH010000096.1 GCA_026988975.1 Campylobacteraceae bacterium | reverse complement strand
GGAAAACTAGAAGTAACGTTAGCTTCAAAAAATGTACCTGAACTTTTACCAGTAGATAACATCATTACTATAGATGAGTTTATAGGGTCAAGTAAGACCATAAAAGATATCGTAAAACATGCTAAAGAACTTTTAGATGAGGATAGGGTACAAGCAGCAAAAGAAGTACTCAAACCACTTAAAAGTGAAATAGGCATCACTGTCGTAAATCTTCCATTAGGCACATATCCAGATGCACTAAAGAAAACAGCAAAGCTCATCCACGAAAATAAAGTAGATAAAGCAAAGGTAGTCTTGACTACAGCACTCAATACATTGGTGGAAGTCAATACCATTATCCCTATCCCACTAGCAACTGCAACAGATCTTATTGCAGCAGCATCTGATATAGCAGAAACAGATAGTGACAAAGCCAAAGCATATTTGGATGCAGCACAAGAAGAGCTCAAAAAAGCAAAATACCTTGGATATGTGAGTAAAAGTGATGTAAGCTACAAAGCATTAGATGATGCGATAGATGCACTCAAACTTGACATTACTTCAAGCAAAGTAAAATCAATGTTTACAAACCTAAAAGAAAAAATCACAAACTTTACATCAAAAATATTTTCATCTAAAGATGAAGCAAAAAATAAATAATAAGGAAAACACATGTCAGTAGAAGGATTTACAAAATTGGAGGCACTTTTTAGAAAGGCTGCCTCTTTAGATATCAAAAAAGGGCACGCTAAAGAGATTATAGAAATTGCAGAGGAAAAATTACGTGATTTACTCTTAGCCGCCGAGCGTAGTGCCAACATGAATGGCAGAGATATTATATGGGAATCTGATTTACCTATCACAAATGGTTTACAAGAGACGATGATTGCTCTTAAGAAGATCAATAAAGAAATTGGTATTCATGAATATCTCATTTCTATTACACCTATACCACCTTTGAAATATCCACTTATTGTGGATCTAAAAGAAAAATTGCATGTTATCATGGGTGCATTATTGGTGGTCATCGCCAAAATCATCAAAGAAGTAGATGGCAATGACAGAGCAGTTGACCATGAAAGTATAGATAGAACCAAAAGAATTATGGATTTAACACTTTAAGAAAGGAGTTAGCATGGTACGTTATAGCTTATTATTAGGCAATAAAGATTTACTGGAAAAATTTAGTAAATCTTCTAAAATATTTGGAATCATTTTTATTTTATTAGGATTGGGAGGCATCATTTTCCCTTATGTTATGTCACTTACAACAGCTGTCATGTTTACATGGCTCTTGCTGTTCAGTGCTTTTTTTATGGGCTACCATACCTGGCAGACCAACAAAAAAGATTGGCTAGGTTGGCTTAAAACGATTATCTTTTTGATAGTAGGTATACTGATGCTTATCAATCCTCTATCAGCAGTAGGTACATTGGGCATTCTATTTGCCATATACTTTTTTATGGACTCATTTGCATCTATGGCATTGGCGTTTGAGCTACGCCCAGAAAAGATGTGGTGGATGTCACTCATCAATGGGATACTCTCCTTTGTCATAGGCTTTTACTTTATCGTTGGTTGGCCCATTAGTTCAATGTTTTTGATTGGTTTTCTTGTTGGAATCAGTCTCTTTTTTGATGGCATTGTACTTCTAAGTTTAGGAAATGCAGCCAAAGAGATAAAAAAAGAACTCTAAATTGATATGCATCTTATTTTTTTATGAATAAGATGCAAACTCACACATAAAAACACTCACTACTTTGCTATACTGTCATATGGCAAAGAAAAAGAAAAAATACCTCATAAAACTCAATAACAAAATAAGAAACTATTTTAATGGTATGCCTTTTGATGAAGGTATCGCTACACTGGATGAAGACAAACTCATAGAGCTTGTGATGCTACTCGAACTGCAGCTTCCCTCACATGAACCTGAAGAGATGGTACGTGCCTTGCGTCGTATATGGAGTGAAGAAGGGGCTGGTACACGTGAACTCATAGTCTCTTATCTTACCAAAGGTCACAAAGCTACACACTCAGGTGTACGTGAAAAACAAAGTACAGACAAAGTAGGAAAAATCCTTAGCATACTCTCTACTATGGAACATACACAAGAAGAAGAAAATAGCATACTGAAAGCCTTTATCGATGCGAAACATTCCAAAATAAGACCTGATAAAATAGCCAATAAACTACAGTATATGCGTATGAAAAACAGATTTCATACACTCGAAAAGGCACTGGATGTACAGTTTAATACCTTAAATGAAATGGCGTTTTATCATAGCTTTACCTTTACATTAAAAGAGGTGGATTTTAATAAACTATTATTATGCCAAGCAGACGCTCCAGACCTTAATGACATAGATAATATTGAGAAAGAGGATGATGAAACACTTATCAGCAAACTACGCCTCATTAAAGAAGAAACTATTCGTAAAAAAGAGCTAGAACTACAGACATTTTTATCATCTTTAAACAAAGAGAAACACCCTTATTTATCGGATGATGACATACATAAGTCACTCAAGTCTATGCCACCTGA
>JALSKH010000095.1 GCA_026988975.1 Campylobacteraceae bacterium | reverse complement strand
TTATCGGTAGTTTGGCTTGTAGCTATATTTATATCATATCTTTTTTGTTTTATATCTTTTAAAACTTCTGCAAAATTTTCTGCCTTATAAATCCTATATCTTATACCTGATTTTTTAGCTATAAGTCTCCAATAGTCCAATCCTATACCTATCACATTTGAATTTTTATCTTTAGTATTTATAGGAAGCCATGATGTCGTAGTGATTATGCTCACAATATGATTTTTCAGATATCTCTTTTGAGCATTTGAGAGTTCAATTTTATTATCTTCAAGTCCATTCAACATCTTACTTTTCAATAAACTCTTTTCATCTTTTTTAATATCAATTACTGCTTTATCGATTATACTTTTGAGTAAAGTGTCATTTTTTTTAAAAGCAAGATATTGAGATACTGGTCCTGATAATTTGTAATCCTTTATAACAAAAGCATGTAAGCCTGATGCAAAATATTTTTTGCTAAGATAGTTTAGAACTCTATAGGTCCCGATAACAACATCGACTTTTTTCTGAAGCACCAATTTAAGTGCATCAAGGCTATTTTCACACTCTATCAATCTAATATCTGGAAACTTTTCTCTTAATCTAGAGATAATGTATGAACCATGTATAACTGCTACAGTTTTATTGTTAAGTTTATTTGGATCTATATTGCTACTACCCTTTGGACTTACCATAGCCGTATATAGCTTGAAGACACTATCTTTGCTAAATATATACTGCTCTTCTCTTTTGGAACTCTTTTTCATAGCACAAATCAGATCAAAATCTTCATTTGTGTCTTGAACAAATTGCACTCTTAGTCCTATTTTTTTAGCTACTACCTCTACATAATTTTTTAAAAAATAGAGGGCATTAAAATATTTACTGTTTTCATATGGAGCCCAATCTTTATTTATTTTAACTTTCAAAGTTTTATGATTTTTTATAAAACTTTGCTCTTGTTTAGTCAAAAATTCACCAAACAGTGGATTTAATAAGATACAAAGCAGTACAACAGATACAATCTTCATTTTAAATTATCCTTTCTAGCCCAAACTAATACACTATATTGTACAATAACATTTTAAGCAGAATATGGATAAAATATGAATATTCTGTGATTAGATAGGTGGTGCAAATATGAAAAAGACAAAGATATTGGTTGTAGAAGACGACATAGATAGCCTGATCCATTTGCAAGAATTTCTAGAAGAGTGTTCTTTTACCGTGGATGTTTTTGATAATGCTACGGATGCTATGGCGAGGATAGATTATCGGGGATATGATTTGATGATTTTAGATCTAAATCTTCCTGGCTTTGACGGGTTTGAAGTTTTAAAGAGCCTAAACAAAAAAAATTACAAACTTCCAACCATCATAACTAGTGCATATTCGCAAATGGAGTTTAAACTAAAAGCTTTCAAGTTTGGCGCTATCGACTACATGGTAAAGCCCATAGACCCTTATGAACTTGAAGCTAGGATCTGGGTCCATCTTGGCAAAGAGAGTAAACTAGCTAGTTCTGCAAACGACTCTCCTTTAAAAATAAAGAATGAAGAGATCTATTATCTTGATAATTTACTAGACTTAACGCAAACAGAGTCAAAAATAGTAAAAACACTCATAGAAAACTTCCCCAAAAGCGTATCAAGGGAGGATTTGTGTAAAATTTTATCTTTGAAAAGTTCTCATAGAACGCTAGATGGCCACATAAAAAACATAAGAAAAAAGTTATTGTCCATTAGTAGTCAAACAAAAAACATACTTTCAACCGAGTATGGGCATGGCTACAAACTCACAAAGGGCTAAAGTTTTATAGAAAAAACAGCTCCATCCTCACTATTTTTCACCTCTATCTCTCCACCACAATGCTCTTGGATGATGATTCTGCTCATATAGAGTCCTAAACCTGTACCATTTTTTGATAATTTTGTTGAAAAATATGGATCAAAAATTTTATCAAGCAATTTTTTTGGGACTCCTCCAGCATTATCTGCAATAGTTATATTTTTTCCATCTATCTTCACTTTTATCCAAGGATCTTTTATATCATTTTCAAGCAAAATATCTTCAGCATTTTTTATGATATTTATCACCACTTGGACAAGCTCGTTTTCATAAGATTGAAACTCTTCGGATTTTACCACATCACAAATAATCTCTATTTTATTGTTTTTTAGAGATTCTTTTATGAGTGTATTGCTTCTTTTAAAAACTGTTTCAAAACTAGTTAGTTTTTTTTCTCTATCTGGCTTAAAGAAATTTCTAAAATCATCTATAGTTTCACTTAAATGTTGCGTATAATCCGATATCTTTTTGGAGAGCTTAAGAGCAAGCTCCAAATCCAATTTTTTAAGTTTTGCTTTGAGATTTATAACCGAACTAGTAGCTGAGATAGCAGCCAATGGCTGCCTCCACTGGTGAGCTATCATGGCTATCACCTCTCCCATCTGCGCTTGACGGGACTGCATAAACATTATATGGTCTTTTTGTCTATTTTTCTCTATCTCTTGCGAAACTAACTTCTCGAGATTTTTATTTATTGTCTCTAGTTTTTCACTCTTATCTTGAAGTTCCTTACTTTTGTAAAAATAATCAACCCACAAATCTACTCTTAGGACAAACTCTTCATAAACAAAAGGTTTTTTAATTATATCATTAGCTCCATACTTAAGAACTTCTCTAGTTGTCTCAGGATTCATTGTACCTGAGAGTATCATTATGGGTAAGGATCTAAATCTTGACTGTTTTCTTATGAGGTTGAGAACTTTAACGCCATTTATATCTGGTAACTCTATATCTAGTATCAAGAGATTATACTTATTCTGTTGCAGTTTTTCAAATCCCTCTTTAGCACTAAACGCTAAATCTACACTATAGTTTCTTGGTTTTAATATACCTTCAATTTTTTTACAGATAAACCTAGAGTCATCAACTACTAAAATCTTTTTGGCGGTTTTATCCTCTATCATCCGTATAACTCTAATAATCTCGGCTATAGAATAGACAAGATTTGCATCTTTTATGATGTAATCCAATATACCAAAATGAAACAACTCTTGTCTCAAATCCTCATCCTGAGTTGAAGTCAGAACAACCACCTTTGTTTCACAAAGAGATTGTATGTCGGCAATCAATTCGCTACCTTCACCATCTGGAAGATGCAGATCCAAAATGATAAGATCATATTTTGTCTCAGATATAAATTTTCTTGCATCGCTCAAACAAAAAGCTTGAGAAACATAAAAATTTAACTTCTCTAACTCTTTTTTCAAAATCCCATTTATAACTTTTGAATCCTCGATTACCAATATATTTTTCATCCATTTTTACCTTTTAGCTCTTATCTTCCAAAACAGTATCCTTACCTATACACATCCTAAACCTAGCGCCAAAGTCATCATTTTCCACACTTAGTTTTCCACCACAATGCTCCTGGATGATAATTTTACTCATATATAGTCCCAAACCTGTCCCATCTTTTTTCATTTTGGTAGAGAAGTATGGGTCAAATATATTTTCTACCATATCATCAGGAACTCCGCCCGCATTATCACTTACGCTTAGACACTCTTTATCTATATCTATAGTTATCTTTGGATTTTCTATATCTCTTTCCAAGAGTGCGTCTTCAGAATTTTTAATCAAATTTAGAAGAACCTGTTTCAACTCATTGTCATAAGTCTCAAACTTCTCTATTTTACCTATATTTTTAATCAATTCTATATTTTTATCATCGAGAGATATTTGAACTATTGCTAACACACTATCGAGTATCTTAACATAATCCGTTATCTTTTTTGTCTTATCTGGCTTAAAGAAACCTCTAAAATCATCTATGGTTGAGCTTAAATGCAACGAAAGATCTTTAATCTGATCTGCCATATTTACAGCTCTTTCTTTATCCAACTTACCTAGCTTTGCCTTTACATGTAGAGATCCAGCTGTTGCGGTTATGGCACTAAGCGGTTGTCTCCATTGATGCGCTATCATGCTCAGCATCTCTCCCATTTGAGCTAATCTGTGCTGTTGTTGAAGTAACTTTTCTCTTTTTGCATTTTTTTGCTCTTCATCTTTTATCTTTTGGAGAAGAATCTCATTTTCGGTAATGTCCATACGAATAGATATATATGAGTCTATCACTCCATTTGAGTTATATAACGGCTCTACATTTGTATAAACCCAATATGACGAACCATCTTTTTTTCTATTTTGAATTTTTCCTTGCCATGAACTTCCACTCTTTATCTTTCTCCACATATCGGCAAAAACCTCTTTTGGAGTATCGGGATGCCTTACTATATTTTGATTGGAGCCTATCAGTTCGCTTTTATTGTAGCCTGAAATTTTACAAAATGCCTCACTTGCATCTATAATCACCCCTCTTGTATCGGTGATGGAGTTAATGATATATCTATCCATAACCAATCTTAGTCTCTGTTCATTTTTAGTCAGTTTCAAAAGCACTCTCACCATATAAACAAAAATAATCAGACTAAGAAGTACCAGAGCAGAGATAAAAGCAAAAACCCTCTCAGAAGCTTTTAATTCTTTGTTTATATCCATAATAGTATCATCTTTTATATGGTTTCCTATCTTATCGAAGATATCAATCTGTTTTGTCATAGTATCGTACCAATACTTTGGTCTTATATATAATTTTAGATATTTTCCTTGCAGTATATACTTTTGCATATATGCAACTTGTGCCAAAAAATCACTTCTCATCATTTTGTAATAAAAATTTTTTATATCTTTGGGAGCATAGTTTAGAAACATGATTTTATTTTGCTTCTGCAATGAGACAATTTTTGCAAAATTTACTATATTTTTTAATTTAAAAACTTTACTAGAAAATATTTCCACTCCTTTTGCTCTCTCGATCCCCATGTACTCCTTCATATACAAGATATTTACATAGATAATAATATCTTGGGTAATATCTGGAACATGGGAACTTTTTGTAGCCTCTACTATCGAGGTCAATAAAAATGAATTTATAGAAGAGTATTTTTTTATAACCTCATTAAACGAGTAGGCATGTTTATCGACTTTATCTCTTATGGATTTTATATCTTTAAATATATCTATAAAATCTTTTATAGGGTTTTTATACTTATAGAAACTTCTATCTTTTAAAAAATTTTTTAATATCCATATCTCTTTATCACTAATTTTTCTCTGATATAACAACTCTTTTGTAAAATCACTATTTTTGCTCACTAAATAGCCTACAGACAGTCCTCTCTCCTTTTGCAAAGAGTGCAGAGCATTTGAGATATGATTGCTAAGAAGCACCTTTTTATCTAAATCCTTAAGAGAGATGATACTTTTATAGTAAGTTGCTACAACAATACTGCCAATAACAATCAATATAACAATCAATCCTGCTATATTTGTCAAAAGTTTTGTTTTTGTTGAGATTTTTTGAAACATCACTACCCTTTTTGTGTAAAAAACTCTTCTATAGCTTTTCTCATCTCGCCTATATCTTCTATCCTGTTTACTCTATCTCTAAATGAGCTAGCTTCAGGCAAACCTTTTGAGTATGTATGTAGATGTTTCCTGAAGATAAAAGCACCTTTTTCTCCATAAAATGATAGCATATTTTCAAAATGCTCCAAAACTATCTCTTTTATCTTCTCTTTGCTGACGGTTTGCAGGTTATTTTTGAGTTGATAAAATATCCATGGATTTCCTACTGCCCCTCTTCCTATCATAAGAGAGTTGCAACCTGTTATTTTTTTGACCATATTTGCTTTTTCAAGCGAAGTTATATCTCCATTTGCGATTACGGGAATCTTTACGCTCTGCTTAGCTTTTGCAATAGCTTCATAATCAACTGCCGCCTTATATCTTCCCGCTCTTGTTCTGCCATGCATACTTATAAAATCAACTCCTGCTCTCTCGCAAGCTATTGCAATTTTATCTGAGATTTTCTCATTAAACCCAAGCCTCACTTTTGCGCTAACAAATCTCTTGTTTGAGTGCTTTTTGATAGTCTCTAACACTCTTTGAGTTTGAGAAAGATCCTCTAGTAGAGCCGAGCCAGCTTTTTGGGAGACAACCTTTGGAACAGGGCACCCACAATTCAAATCTATACCATCGATACCATCGATTTTATTAAGTATCTCGACTGCTTTTTTGATTATTTGAGTTTCGTATCCTGCGATTTGAACTATATATGGGGATTCTAGAGGAGATTTTTTCAACATTTCATATGTTTTTTTTGAGTTATAAACAAGTGCGTTTGCACTGATCATTTCAGATATGGTAAGATCGGCTCCAAACTTTTTAACCAAAGATCTAAAGGGCAAATCTGTATAGCCTGCAAGTGGGGCTAGTGCAAAAATGCCCTTATCAAAGTCTAGCATTCTTTGAGGTATTTAATTGTATCTATATTTTTACCGTGATCTCTTAGAAAAAGTAGTGTTTTAAATTTTAAAAAGTCCTCTTCTTCTGAATTTTCAAGTATATCTCTGACTTGATCTATCATCTCTAAATTAAAAAGCGTATATAGATATGCATTTGCAGCAACTTGTCCCTTTTCATTATAAAGTGTCCTAAAAAGATCTATCAACTCATCAGGTTTTAGTTTTACTTTTATCTCTTGAGCTAATTCAAGATAATCCTCGCTTGTAGCATTGAAAGTCTCTAGCATCTCTTTTATGGATTTTATATCCAACGAGAAGTCATCCTCTTCATCAAGATATCGCTCCATCATTCTTCTAAATATATCTTTATCTATAGGAAAATTATATCCCTTTATTTCGCTAAATGTTCCTATATTTAAAAGTTCACTATATGCTCTTTTGCATAAATCACTCTGTAAATCACTGCAGTTTTTGAGTATAGCATAGGCATATTTCGGATCTTTTTTCAAATGATTTTTTTCATTAATTTCAAAAAGTTCATTTGAGTCTGATATTTTAAACTTTTTAAGCTCTTGATACTCTCCTTCTCGGATTTTATCAACCAACTCAAAGCACTCTTTCAACTCATCATTATCTAACTCTTGTAGGTCAGCTTTTTTAACATAGTTCAAAGCCCTAAGTACCAAGCTAGGCAACTTAAATATCTCGGTTTTAAATTTAAGGGTACTTTTTTCACCCAATATAATCTTTTTAGATACTTTTATAAATGTATCTAAATCTTTTTTTAAAGCTCTCTTATAAAAGAAGTCTTTAAAACTGTAGTATGTTAGATGTGAAATCGAAGCTATAAATAGCACAATCGTAGGCATTACTATCCATATTGCGATTGGCATCGTAAGTGAAAAGGTGTATAATTTTAGTGTATAATTATCACCATTAAAACTATAGACATAAAGTCCAACTGCCAACATATATATAACCGATAACAGTATATAGCGTTTTATTCCCATCTAATCCTACCTTATTTATTTGCTGATTTTTCTATAATCTCTCTGCAAGCTATGCAATACTTTGCATGAGGTTTTACTTTTAATCTTTGGAAACTTATATCTTCTTCGCACATTTCACAAACACCATATGTGCCGGCATTTATCTTGCCTAGCGAATACTCAATCTCATGCAACTCTTTTGTTAATTGTTGATTTATTGCCTCTTCAATCATTCTGTCTGTACTAACAGCGGCATGATCAGCTTCATCACCAACATCATCATGTTTTAGTGAAGATATTCCTTTGATTGACTCTTCTATATTTTTCTTTATCTGCTTTTTGCGCTCCAACAGCATATCTTCAAAAAATTTTAACTCATTTTTTCTCATATTTTTCCACCTAATAATAATATCATTAAAACATATCTACTTATGATAAGGATGATTTGCACCTATACAAAGTCCTCTGTAAATCTGCTCAAATAATACTACTTTTGCAATCTTATGTGCAAATGTAAGATCACTCAAACTTATGATCTTTTGAGTTTTATTTAAAAAATCCTCCTCAAAACCATATGCTCCTCCTATAAAAAAATTAATATTTGCACTTTTCTCAAAAATCTCACTAAATTCAAAACTATCTATCTTTTTGCCCTTCACATCCAAAGATACATTATACCCCTTCAAAAATGGCTCATAAGCTTTGCTATAGGATTTTTTCGCCTCTTTTACTCCTATACTCTGAGCTTTAGCGATATTTTTATCAAAAATCGAAACAGACTCCACTTTGGAAAAATTCTTTATCAGCTTTAAATACTCTCGTACCAAAGTCTCAGTCGCTTCATTTTTTGTTTTTTCTATACTAAAAACATTTATCTTAATCTGCTCTCTCCTTTAACTTCAGTTGAAAATCATCTTTTTTAGATGAAAAAAATCTCAACATGTCAGATATGCTCTTTTTCATCTCATCTCTTTTTACGATCATATCGATCAAACCATGCTCTAGTAAAAACTCTGATCTTTGGAATCCTTCGGGTAACTCGGCTCCAATAGTCTGTTTTATAACTCTTTGACCGGCAAAACCTATCAAAGCGCCAGGTTCAGCCATAATGATGTCTCCAAGCCATGCGAAAGAGGCACTAACTCCTCCCATGGTAGGATCTGTCAATACTGAGATGTAAGGCAATTTGTGATTTGAAAGCTCTTTAAGTGCGGCTGCAGTTTTACTCATTTGCAAAAGAGAAAATGTACTCTCTTGCATTCTAGCACCTCCACTCGCACTAACTATAACCAACCCCAGTTTTTTATTGATAGCTCTTTTGACTGCTCTGACAATCTTTTCACCTTCAACTGAACCAAGACTACCTCCCATAAAACTAAAGTCAAACACTACAAGTTGCGTTTCAATTCCATTAATTTTACACTCACCTGATATAGCAGAAGAGCTTCTTTTCGTTCTGTTTTGACCCTCTTGAATTCTTTTTTTATAGGATTTTTTATCTACAAATTTCAAGGGGTCCACAGGTTGTAGATTTGCATCAAACCCTACAAAGCTTCCCTCGTCACTAAGTTGCTCTATCCTTTTTTGCACATCAATTCTCAGATGAAAACCGCACTTTGGACAAACATTAAGTTGGTTTTCAACCTCTTTGTAATACATAAGAGATTGACAACTCTTGCATTTTACCCAATGAGAAGGGGCTTCATTTGGGGAGGGCTGTTTTTTGCGAAAATTTCCAAAAAAGTCACTAAATGCCATTTTAATTTTCCCTTTTTTTAAATAATTGGGATATTTTAGCGAAAATTTCCTTATCTTTACTTATAAGTAAAAAATCATCCTCTTCCAGTATATATAAATCTTCACACATGTGCAATCCAGCTTCAACATCATAAACTCTTCTTTTGCCCTCGTATATCACAAAATCAACTTCCCTTGCATATGCCAACGACAGAGCAAAAGCACCAAGTGATCTAAACTTTATCTTTTGGGATTTTAAGATATCATATGCAAAATCTGAACAATATGAGCGTTCAAATATGCCTATGCTAGAACATCTGTTTGCAACAACGCCTTTAAAAATCAAATTATCTAGTTTTGCCTTTTGAAATTTTTTGTTCTCTTTATAAAATATCTCTTTTGTAGCAAGATTTGTTATCACTGAAGCAACTCTATCGTTTCCTTTTTTTAGTGCAACAGATGTTCCAAAATATGGTATATTTGAAGCAAAATTATTACTTCCATCTATAGGATCAATTATCAGGTTAAACTCTCCATCTCCCTCTACTAATCCTCTCTCTTCTGTAAGAATGTCTCCAAAAACTTCAAGATGCTTTATAAAGATATCCTCCGCAATAATGTCAACTCTTTTACTGACATCTCCTCCAAAACCCAAAGAGATATCTTCGCATAAAAACTCATGAGTATTATTTTTTATGACATCCAATATCTCTTTATTGGCTTTGATAGCGGCATCTAAAAAATCAATCATTATCCAAGCAAGCTTTTTATGATGCATTGGGCTGCATCTTTCCCCTCTTTTGCAGCAGTTACTACTAGATCACTTCCTCTTTTACAATCTCCACCTGCATAAACTCCAAGCTTTGTTGTTTGAAAATTATCATCAACTATAATCTCTCCCCATTTGTTGATATCTATGCCATTTGAGGCTAAAAAATCGGGCTTACCAGGAGTAAAACCAAGAGCAAATATGATTATATTTGTATCTATCTTAAAATCACTTCCTTTGATCACCTCAACACTGCTTCTACCGCTACTATCTCTATCTCCAAGCAGAGTCTTTTGCATGATTATGCCTATAGCTCTGTTGTCATTATTAACCACTATCTCTTTAGGGCTAACATTGTATCTAAACTTCACGCCCTCATCTCTAGCATTTTTAAACTCTTTTTTGCTTCCTGGCATATTTAATTTATCTCTTCTGTAGAGACAGGTTACATCTTTAGCACCTTGTCTTATAGCAGTTCTAACACAATCCATCGCAGTATCACCACCGCCTACTACTACAACGCTTTTATCTTTGAGGTCATATTTTTTATCATAATCTTCACCAAAAAGTTTCTTTTGAGATGCCCTAAGATAATCAATCGCCATATAAACACCATCTGCTTTTTCGTTACTTATCTTTGCTTTTCTGGATTTTTGTGCACCGATGCCTATAAAAACACTATCATTTGAGCTAACTATCTCATCAAATGTTATATCTACACCAATCTCTTTGTCTGTATATAGACTCATTCCTGCCCATTCTAACCACTTAATCCTTCTGCTAACTATAGATTTATCTAGTTTAAAGCCTGGAATTCCATATGTTAAAAGTCCTCCTGCTCTGCTATCTTTTTCATACATGTTGACTTTTATTCCCGCTCTTAAAAGATAAGTTGCAGCAGATATACCAGCTGGTCCACTTCCTATGATGGCGACTCTCTTATCAGTTGTAACTCCCGGAAATTCTGGCTTCATTCCATTTTTAAAGCCCTCTTCGGAGATATATGTTTCTATATTTCCTATCGTTATAGCTCCATGTCCATCATTTAGCGTACAATCACCCTCGCAAAGTCTGCCTTGAGGACAGATTCTACCGGTTATCTCAGGAAAGGGATTTGACTCATTGGAGAGTTTAAAAGATAGTTTTAGATCCATATTTGCCGTTGATTTCAACCAATAGGGTATATAGTTATGCAGTGGACATTTGTTGTGACAATATGGATCTCCACACTGCACGCATCTACTCGCTTGCAAGCTTGCATCCTCTTTTCCTAGAATGTCATATATCTCTCTAAAATCATCAATTCTATCACTACTTTCTCTTTTTTTTGCACTAATTCTCTCTGTATTTACAAACTCTTGCATCTCTTAATCTCCCTCATCTGGATTTAGTGGTATTTTGGTCATATCTTTTGGCATAACCATCCAAAAATCCCTGACATTGTGTCTGAAATCTTCTAGTATCTTTTTTGCCTTCTTGCTGTCTGTCTCATTTATATGTGTTCTAAGCAATCTTTTAAGAAAATGTTTAGCCTCATCCATCTCGTCTATATCTACTCTAACTGCTATAACTAGTTCTTGATTTAATTTGTCTATAAATTCTCTGTTTTCATCATATACAAAAGCGATTCCACCTGTCATTCCCGCACCAAAATTTACTCCTGTATTGCCGAGGATTGCTACAACTCCGCCTGTCATATATTCACAAGCATGGTCTCCTGTACCCTCAACAACAACTGTAGCACCTGAATTTCTAACACAAAATCTCTCACCGACAACACCAGCAACAAAAAGTTTACCTCCTGTTGCACCATATAGACAAGTATTTCCTGCGATCGCATAATCACTCTTTTGATATGTTGGAGTAATGACAATTTTTCCGCCATTCATTCCTTTTCCAACATAATCATTTGCAGAACCGACTAAATCTATCTTTATGCCATTAGTTAAGAATGCCCCCAAAGACTGACCTGCTGTTCCTTTTAAGTTAAAGATTATACTATCTTCCTTTAAACCATCATTTCCATAATACTTTGCTATCTCGCCACTAACTAGTGTTCCAAAACTTCTATTTGTATTTTTTATCTCTTTATGAACGACTACTTTTTCATCAGGATTTTGAATAGCTTTATAGACCTCTTTTAGTATCTCTTTTTCGTAAGAGTTGCTATCAAACGGATGATTTGGAATACCTAGATATGTATCTTGCCCCTCTAGCCTCATCAAAACAGAAGAGAAATCAAACTTTTGAGCTAGTTTATCATCTATGACTTCTAACAGATCGCTTCTTCCCACTATATCTTCTATTCGTTTGTATCCTAGACTCGCTAGTATCTCTCTTATATCTTCGGCTAAAAAGTTAAAGAAATTTACCAATTTATCAACATTTCCTATAAAAAACTCTCTTAATTTTTTATCTTGTGTTGCGACACCAACGGAGCATTTATTTAGATGACATATCCTTAAAATTTTACAACCTAGCATCGTTAAAGCTAGAGTACCAAAAGCATAACTCTCAGCTCCTAGAAGTGCTGCTTTTACAACATCGAGCCCTGTTTTTAGACCACCATCAGTCTGAAGATGCACTTTTCCTCTTAAAAAATTTGCTTTTAGGGCATTGTGAGCTTCACTAAGACCTAATTCCCAAGGATTTCCTGCAAATTTTATAGAACTAAGAGGCGCTGCTCCTGTACCACCATCTCCACCTGAAATGATGATTTTATCAGCATACGCTTTGGCAACACCTGCGGCGATAGTTCCTACTCCAGCAGTTGAAACCAGCTTAACTGTTATGATAGCATCTGGATTTATCTGTTTAAGATCAAATATCAACTGAGCTAAATCCTCTATTGAATAAATATCATGATGAGGAGGAGGAGATATGAGCGTAACACCTGGAATCGTATATCTTAAGCTTGCGATAAGTGGCGATACTTTGTGACCTGGGAGCTGTCCACCCTCTCCTGGTTTTGCACCTTGTGCTACTTTTATCTGTATCTCTTCAGCACTCCTTAGATACTCAGGAGTTACTCCAAATCTTCCACTCGCTATCTGCTTTATCTTGGATCTTTTGATGCTCTTAAGCCTTTGTGGTGCCTCTCCGCCTTCGCCAGAGTTTGACATTCCACCTAGTCTGTTCATAGCCTCTGCCAAGGCTTCATGTGCTTCGGGTGATATAGAGCCTAAACTCATGGCAGCAGTATTAAACCTCTTAAATATCTCCTCTTTTGGCTCAACCTCGTCTATACCAATCGGCTCTTTGTCAGATTTTAACTTCAAAAAGTCTCGAATCATCTTTCTATCTCTACCATTTACGATATCCGCAAAAGAGTTGTAATCTTCTCTCTCTCCACTCTTAGCAAGTTTATGGATAGCATGCACTACGCTAGGATTAAATGCGTGAAACTCATTTTTATCCAAGTATTTATAAAAACCGCCTATCTCTAATGGAAACAGTCTTTTGCTTATATCTATATCATATGCTTTTTTGTGGTTATAATTTATCTTTTTTTCTATATCATCATATCCCAAGCCGGGCAATAGTGCATAAGCACCATCAAAGCAATCCTCAACAATCTCATTTGATAGACCTATAGAGTCAAATAGTGCAGAGTTTCTATATGATGAGATTGTTGCTATTCCCATCTTTGATATGATTTTTAGTAAGCCCTGATTTATAGCATGATTTGCATTTTTGAGACTCGTTTTTATCTCGTATCTACTTAATTCTCTTCTTTTTGCCTCCTCTAAAACAGAAGCGTATAGCATATACGGATAGATAGCACTTGCACCAAAGCCGATCATACAAGCACATGAGTGCGAATCCAAAGCCTCACCTGAAGTTACGATTATACTAACAATATCTCTTAAGCCCTCATCAAGCAAAACTTCGTGAATCTTTCCTATGCACATGAGCATTGGCATCGGTTTACTCTTTGTATTCATCCCTCTATCATCAAGATATACCATGGTAACGGCATCATTTCTCACAGCTTCCACTACATCGTAAGCTAAATCCTCCAAACTACCTTTTAGATTATCTTCAAAAAGGGTAGAAAAAACTTTTGATTTTAGTGATGGCATATATCGAGGCTTACTCTCATCCCCAAATGATTGTAGAACCTCCATCTTCTCTTGCATCAATATAGGTGAAATTGTTTTGATACGCACTGAGTGTTCAGGGGTCTCATCTAGTATATTGTTCAGTTTACCAAAGCCTGTATTTAGACTCATGACAATTTTTTCCCTAATAGGATCTATCGGGGGATTTGTTACTTGCGCAAATTTTTGCTTAAAGAAATCACTAAAATTTCTCTGCTTAGAGCTAAATGCGGCTAGGGGTGTATCGTCACCCATAGCACCAACTCCCTCTTTGCCATCTCTCATCATCGGTCTTATGACCATATCTAAAAATTCTTGGGTTATATTGAAAAATCTCTGCTTATATGCGATATTTTCCTTCTCATAATCACTTGTTTTTTCAAAAGGCATATCCACATACTCTTGAAGATAGATAAGGTTTTCATTAAGCCATGCTCCATAAGGTTTTGAGGATTTTATATAGTTATCTATATCTTTACTCTTTAAAACTTTATTGTATTTCAAGTCAAGCCCAATGATTTGACCACTTTGTAATCTTCCTTGTTCTATTATCTGCGAATCAGGAATATCAAGCACTCCATATTCGCTAGAGATGATGATTCTGTCATCTTTTGTTATGATGTACTTTGCTGGTCTTAAGCCATTTCTATCTAAAACACAAGCTACATATCTGCCATCGGTAAAAGATACCGCAGCTGGTCCATCCCATGGGTCAAAATTTATACTAGAGTATTCATAAAAGGATCTAAGCTCACTATCGATATATGGTGCGTTTTGCCAAGGCATTGGAATCAAAGATCTGATGGCCTTAAAGAAATCATATCCATTTACAATCATGAATTCGAACATATTATCCAAACTGGCACTATCACTTACATCGTTACTTGTTATTGGGAAAAGTTTTTTCAACTCTTTATCAGAAAAAACGGAACTTTTTAGTGAACTGTATCTTGCTCTGATATTTGCTCTGTTTGCTGAGATAGAGTTGATTTCACCATTATGAGCTAGCGTCCTAAATGGTTGAGCCAATCTCCACTGTGGAAGGGTATTTGTCGAAAATCTTTGATGAAATAGTGCAAATTTTGTTTTAAAATCACTGTCACGCAAATCTTTATAAAACTCTTTTATATGAGTTGGCATCACCAAACCCTTGTAAGAGATAACACTATTTGAAAAAGATGCTATATAAAAATCTTCATAATCACTAAGGCGGTTTTCAATCTCTTTTCTACTTAAATACAAAAGAGCTTCAAATCTTTTTGTAGCCATCAAAGAGGATGGCTCTATAAAAACTTGTACGATTTTTGGCAAAATGTCAAGTGCCTGTTGTCCTAATGCATCTGTATCTATCGGAACGGTCCTATAAAGTACGACACGGAGATCGTTATTAGCGCAAATGTCATTTATTATCTCTTTTTGTTCATCATTTTGCATAAAAATCATACCGACTGCAAACTGTCTAGGCAGATCCACTCCTAGTTTCCTTGCCTCTTTTTTCATAAACTCTTTTGGCAAAGAGAGCAAAAGTCCACTTCCGTCACCACTCTTTCCATCAGCTGCAACTGCACCCCTGTGCATCATCCTCTCTAGAGCAGTTATGGCATCGAGTGTATTTTGGTATGTTGATATGTTATTTATATTTGCAAGCAGACCAAAACCACAATTATCTTTAAAATTAGTTATAAGATTCAAAATAGCCACCTTTTGTTATTTTTCTTTAAGAAAAAAGAATATACTATAAAATTGCTTAATATATGGTAAATGGTCTCTTTTGGGTAGGTTGCCGTACTATTTATCCTTTTTAAACTTAATCTTTAATAAAAGATAATTTAGATAAGATTTCATCCATGCAAGGATACATAATAAACATAAATAGGGCTAGAGATGAGGATCTCATCGTCACTATATTGTCACAAAATAGAAAATATACTACTTACAGATTTTATGGAGCCAGGCATTCCACTATAAACCTGGGATATAAGATAGATTTTGAACTTCAGCACTCCTACAAATCAAATATTGCTCAACTCAGAAATATCTTGCACTTAGGCGTAAAATGGAATATAGACAGGGATAAAATGTACCTATGGCAACAATTTATAAAACTCTTCTTTAAACATTTAAGAGATATCGAAGAGATAGATCAATTTTACTTTGACTTACTAGAAAAATCATACTCTCTGTGGGATAAACAAAGCTCAAAAAGAGTTGCTGTTGAAGCCTATGTGGAACTTTTGTCACACGAGGGAAGGCTCCATAAAAACTTCATCTGCTTTGAGTGCGAAAAAAAGATAACAGAAGAAGTTTCGCTGCTTAGGGCCTTTCTTCCTGCCCATAAAGAGTGTATCTATACACATGCATTTAAAACTCTACATGTAGAGGAGCTTTTCAATAATCAAAGTACGCTCTTTTTTGGTGATGACGATATAGAGAAGTTATGGCAAATCGTTTGCGAAGGCTTCTAGACTAGAGTTATTTTAAAGCATTTCTTAGAGGCAAATCCTCCCGTTGGTCTGAGCCTCACAAAATGCTTTAAAACAACTCTAATCCAACATCAATCTAAGTAATTTTCATCACAAAAGCTAGATAAATTTATATTTTCAAATGACTTTCTTATAGAGGTAAAAAGGTCTCTATTTTCATCTTCCATCTTTTTTAGCATCTCTTTTGTCTTAGCTCTGTTTACTGGCATCTTCACATCAAATCTCATGCTAGGACAAGCTTCGTCACTGGCTAAAGGAATCTTTGCCTCTTTTGCCTGCTCTATAAGTTGTCTCTCTCTTACATGTATGAGTGGACGGATCACTTCCAATCCATTTTTAGCCATATATCTAGGTGGCATTGAGCGAAGAGCGCCATTATATGAAAAGTTCATAAAAAAGCTCTCTACCGCATCATCCAAGTGATGCCCTAAGGCTAATTTATTGTAACCATTTTCTAGTGCATAAGTATATAATGCACCTCTTCTCATGCGAGAAAAGAAGCTACAAAAAGAGGAGTTTTTGCGTATCTTCTCCTTTGCTAGGTCATAAATCTTAGTATCATAAATCTCGTGGGGAATATCATGTCTTAAACAATGCTCGTGCAGTATCTCTAGATTTTCTCCCATACCATAAGCTATCGTAACTGTTTGAAATTTAAAATCAAATGGAGCGACTCTTTGCATATGGGCTAGTATATGAGCTAAGCAGAGGGAATCTTTACCTCCACTGAGCCCAAGAAGAATTTTATCACCCTCTTTTATAAGAGCATATCTTGCATTTGTTTTGCCTACAACTCTAAGCAGTTTTTTACTAAGATTTATCAACTATCTTATCTATCATTGAAATTATAAAATCTGCACTAACTTTAGCCGATGATTTTAAAAATTCATCAAAACTAAAACTAGCGTCCATATCAGCCGCATCACTTATGGAGCGAAGTATAAAAAATGGTATATTTAAAGCATTACATGTAAGAGCAACTGCTGCCCCTTCCATCTCTAGCGCTCCCGCACCAAATGTATCTTCTATCCACTCTTTTTTTTGTACATCACAGATAAATTGGTCGCCCGTTGCTATAGTGGTCTCTTTTAGTAAAATATCCTTTTGTAATGCAACCTCTTTTGCAATCTTAATCAAATCTTGGTCGGCCTTTTCAAAAACAGAACCCTCTGGAACATAACCATGAGGATGTCCAAATGCTGTGATATCCAAATCATGTTGAGCTAAAGCCGTGGCTATAACCAAATCACCAATCTTAAGATCCCTACTAATCGCTCCTGCAACGCCACTAAATAGCAGTTTTTGGCAACCAAATTTTTCTATCAAAGTAGCCGCTGTAATCGTTGCATTTACCTTGCCAATCTTGCTATAAGCGATAACTATCTCTTGGTTTCTATACTCTACAAAGTAAAATTTGTTTTTTGCATACTCTATGGTTTTATAATTTTTAAAATACTCCAATAACGGCTCTATCTCTTCGGGCATCGCACCCATAATGGCTAATTTCATCTAATATCCCTTTTAATACTCTCTTAGTAGGTATTTTTGTGTTTGGGAGAGTTTTTCATCTATATCAACTATAAGTTTTTGCTCCTGAAAAAGATTGGCTCTTTTGAGAATTTGTGCTTTTGGATTTAGTACGCATGAACCTCCCCAAAATCCTAAACCATCTTCAAATCCTACTCGATTTACAAAGATGGTATTTGCCCCACTTAAAAGCGCGGTTGTACCTAAAAGTGACTCCCATTGCTGTTGTATCAAAAGTCCATCTTTGCTAAAGCCTCTTGATGGAGAGTTTGAGATGACTACAACCAAATCTGCTCTATTTAATGCTATCTTTTCAATGATTGAGGCATTGTACAGCTCTTCGCAAATAACTACAAAGGTTTTTCCAAATATGCTCATAAAAGGCGCAACACTTTCTCCTTTGAAAAAAAATCTTGCCTCTTGGAATAATCCATAATTTGGAAGTGAAGTTTTTCTATGAATTGAGACAATCTTTCCGTTTGAACAGTAAATGGCGCTATTAAAAAATCTATTTTCTTCTTGCAAAACCGCTCCAAAAACCAGATCAAAACCTTGAGCTAACTTTGCAAACTCCTCTAATTCACCTATAGTATAAGCATCTTCAAAAACAGCATCTTTTAGCAAATAACCATTTAGTGCAAGCTCTGGTAAAATAACCAAATCAATACTATTACCTATATCTTGAAGATAATTTTCAAACTCTTTTATTGTACACTTTTGGAGTTTTGGCGAAATTTGAGCTAATACTACTCTCATTTTATACTCTCTACTGCCTTTTGTAGTGAACTCATGTCAATGATCGAAATAGTCTCTTTTTTGGTTATTTTTCTGTTTATCCCTTTGAGTACTGCTCCGCCAAACTCTATAAATCTATCAGTTTCATTTTCTACATTTTTTATTGATTGTTTATATAAAACAGGGCTAACTAATTGTTGGCTTAATGACTCAATAGCCACTTCTTTAGAGCTATAAGTTTTAGCATTTATATTTGCTATAATCGGAGCATCAAATTCATCTTTTATAAACTCTTTCAAATAAGGTGATAATTTCTCTCTGGCTTGTTGCAGTATGGGACAGTGACTTGCCACAGACATATTTAATAGTATCGCCCTTTTTGCACCGCTATTTTTAAAGATAGGCTCCATCTGAGTTAAATCTCTCTTCTCTCCTGCTATGACTATCTGTCCGTCACAATTATAGTTCGCAGCCCAAATCTTTTTACCCTCTTTTTGGGCGCTATTTACTAAATCTTCAGTTTTTTCATCGCTTAATCCAAGCAGAGCCATCATGCCAACATCTCTGCCTTCGCAAGCTTCACTCATAAACAATCCACGATTATATACCAACTCGAGAGCATCAAGATAGTCTATCGCTCCGCTTGCACAAAGTGCAGAAAATTCTCCCAAAGAGTGCCCTAAAAAAAAGCTTGGTTTTGCCTCTATCTCCTGAGTAAAGAGTTTATATGCAACACTGCTAACTAACAAAATAGCCGATTGTGAAAATTGTGTAAGTTCTAATTTTTCATTTTCTTCAAAAAGAAGTTTTTTAAAGTCAAATTTTAATCTATCGCTCGCTTTCTCAAACATCTCCCGTGCTATTTTTGAATTATCATAAAAATCTCTACCCATACCAATTTTTTGGCTTCCCTGTCCTGGAAATATTGCTACAAAATTCATCTACTTACTCCTTGCAAATCATACTCTTTTATCTTCTTTCTCAAAGTGTTTCTATTTATACCAAATGCTTTGCTCATGGATAACTGCGAACCAAACATTTTGAATCCACTTTTTATAAGTGGTACTTCAAATAATCGCATCAGTTTTTTATAATCATATCCATCTTCAAGCTTTTCATATAGTAAATTTTCGAATATCTCTAAAATATCCTCTTGTGCAAGGATATTTAAAAAATATGCTTTGTAAATTGATCTTTTTAAAGAGTGCGCATTTTGACTTAAGTCTAAATTTAAACTTTTTATATCTATATCTTTTGGCAAATCACCAAAAATAGTTTTTGCCTCTTCTAAAAAATTCAGACTCAACGCCTTCACATCTTCAGGTCTCTCTTTAAGCGGTGGTATAAAAATCTTTAAACTAAAAAAATCATCTTCTAGTTTTGAGTTTATCTCTTTGCTTGTTGTCGCTACTATTTTATTTTTATAAATTTCCACTATTTTTTTGAGTTTATCAAAATTTTTTATTCTATCAAAATTTGTTATGATAAGTTTTTCGTTAAGTTCAAGTGCTTTATATAACTTTTCTTGCGATGCACCGTCAATCATCGGGGCATCTTCAAATATATATCTACCTAAACTTTTTTTTCCTACACCAACTTCACCATAAATTAGAACTGTTAAATTTAAACTTTTAAGTAAATTGGCAGATTTTAGGGCTTCGAGAGAAGCCCTGGATTTTGCAATGTAGCTTGATTTAGCCACTAATTGACTTCTTTCTTAGCAAGAGCAAGAGTGTGGGTCATCTTCTGTTGTGTGACAACTGTCACCTGTTCCACATCCGCAACCACCAGCTTCAGGAGCGCCTACAAATCCTTGTATTAACTCTTGAGCAGTCGCATCTCTAACTTCTACAACACTTAATGCAAACAGCAGGTCTTTGCCTGCTAGAGGGTGATTAAAATCAACATTAACATTTTCATCATCAAAGCTTTTAACGGTTACTTGAACCGTACCACCATCTTCACCTTGTCCATACAGTGTCATTCCCTCTTTGAGCTCTAGTCCTGCAAACTGTTCTTTTGGCAATGTTTGTATCGCTTTTTCATCATACTCGCCATAAGCATCTTTTGCAGAAACTTTTACCTCTTTTTGGTCATTTAGAGAAAGCTCTTTTATCGCATCCTCTAAGCCCGGAATAATCTGTCCCTTTCCAACGATGAATGAGAGAGGAGCAGCAGAGATATTAGAATCTAATATCTCTGCGTTATCAGCGTCTCGAAGTTCATATTGGATAGAAACAACTTGGTTTTCATTTATAGCCATAAAATCTCCTTGTATTTTACTGTCATCTTTGCTGTGAATTAGATTCTTAGCAATTTATTTAACACAATGTTCAGAACTAATTTCTATAATTCATACAAAACATGCGATTTTAGCATAATATCTTTTTATAATACCTTAGGGCATCTCTAACAATAGATGACACCCACAACATTACTAGCTTTAGTCTAGGCTAGGCACTCTTTTGAAACCCTAGCCTTAGTTAAGGTGAAAAAGAGTAACGACGCATAGGCTAAAGCTAGTGATGCCCGTAGGGTGGACTTTGCAAACGCAATCTTGCACAAAATATTTAAGGCGTCTTAGCTACGGCTAGGACTTATAAATCTTTTGCACAATCTTACATTTGCAAAGTCCATTGTGGGTATCATCTATTATTAGATATGCCCTACAGGAAGAAAAACTATTTTTTTAGACTTCTTGCTTCTTTTGATTTTGGATAGTTTGTTTTAAGCGCATTAAAAAATTTAGAAGCTTCCCTATTTTTCTTAAGTTTGCTAAGAGAGATGCCTGTGTGATATAAAAGTGTAGGCGTATATGACGCACTATCATACAGAGATATACTTTTTTTGTAGTATTGTATAGCTTTTTTATAAGATTTATTCAGATATGAAATTTCACCTAATTTAAAACTGCTTCTAGCTGGTTTATATCTCATACTAACAAGTTTTTCATATCTTATCTGCGCTTTTTTATAAGATTTTTTCTTAAAGTAAGATTCTGCTTCCTTTAGGAGTTGTGCACCATTTTTGCTAGATAGAGATTTTTTTAGGGTCTGTTTTTGCAAATCTGAAAGTTTTGCTTCAATTTTAGATTGGAAACTCTTTTGATTTTTTACAAATTCATCAAAAGTATCTTTTGAAACATAGCTCGAGTTTATAGAATCAATCAAAGAGCTTAATTCCGACAAAACACTTTTTATTTTATCTTGATTTTGACTTTGAACGATTATGTTATCATCAAATTGTTGTTTCAGCGATGATACTTCATCTTTCAAGCTACTTAAAGTATCGCTTCTGTTTGCATCTTGAGTTTTAACTTTGCGAATTTTACTGTCAATTGAACCAATCTTGTCACTTATTGATTGTGTGACTGATCTGGTACCATCTAACTTTTCTTCTAGGTCTCTATATTTTAACCGCAAAACCCGTATTGTTTTTTGTAAAGATTTTAGGTTTTTACTGTTTTGAACTATCTTTTTTTCACTTGGACTTAATCCATATGGATTTTCACTATCCAAGTTACCTGCTCCAAATACAGATGGTTCAGCCGAAAACAAAACTATAGGAAAAATTATTAAAAAAGCAAAAAATTTACTCATAGGTAACCTTTTTTAGGATAAGAAAGTTTTTGGTAAAATTAAAAGCCATACAAAACACTTATATGGCTTTTTAGTATATAATCTTTATGGTAGCAGTTTAAATTCAACTCTTCTGTTTTTTGCCCAACATGCCTTAGTCTTATCTGTACAGACAGGATTGCTTTCACCATAGCTTACAATCATCATTCTATCCGCTCCTACACCTTGTGCATTTAGTGCGTCTTTTACACTTTTTGCTCTTTTTAAACCAAGTGCATAGTTATACTCATCAGTTCCCCACTCATCACAATTACCTTCTAATTTAACTGAAAATTTTTGTGCTTTGTCTCCATCTAATACAGTCGCACTATTTGCAACTACAGGCTTCATATCTTCCCTGATATTGTACTTATCAAAATCAAAATTTACTGGTCTTAGTTGTGATTCTAGATTTGCAATTAGATATTTTAGTGCATTTTTGTCATTTTGAGCCATTGAGTTTTGGTTCATGCTGTTTGAATCCATATTATTGGAATTCATTCCACTTGTATCTCCTGCATTTGCATTTGTATTGTTAACCTTCTCCATTTTTTGATTTTTTGTCATATCAACATCTGGATTTTTTTGGCTACATCCTGTAAACAATAAAACTGCTGCACTCATACTTGCTAAAACTAATCTCTTCATAATTACCACCCTTTAAAATTTATATTTCGCTGTATTTTAGCATAATTTTACTAATATACCAACTCTTTTACCAATCTATAGATTGTATTTTTCCAACCTTCAGAGGAAAAAGGAAACTTTTGTTAGCATTTAACCTTATCACTCCCAAGGAACTTTGATTTTTAAAATGTTTGATAAATAAAATTGTATCTTTATCCTGTGCAAATCTTGGATACAAGTTTTTACCATTTGCTGTCAACTGCCTTATATAGTCAGTTTTAGTAGAAATTAGATATAAATTGAAAACATTTCCACCAAACTCACTTCTTTTCTCTCTACTAGAATAGACAATGTAGTTATCCAACGCTGAAACAGAGTTGTTATTTTTGCCATGATAAACCATCTGTTCAATTCCACTACTTCCAAAAGTTTTTGAAAAAATATTTGGATACCCTAACCTATCGGAGATAAAGATGACCTTCTTATCATTGTCAACAAAGTTTCCATTTACATCAATTCCCGAATATTTAGTGATTCTCTCTAGTTGCTTGTACCTCAAATCATAAAGGTAGATATCCGCCTGGTCGTTTGGTGCCATAGTAAGCAAAAGTTTTTCTCCATCTTCTGAGACATCCGAACAAACAAGCATGCCTTTTGCTGAAATAATCTTTTTTCTCTGACCATTATTTAGATCAACCTTGTAGAGAGTTGGTAGATAACCATTGTAGGATGTATAATAAAAAGCATCCTGAAGCTTATCTGCCCATTTTGGAAATATATTTAACCCGCCTTTAACTATAGTCTTTTGAAAACTTAAAGTATAGTCTGAAACAACTATTTGAGAAGTTCTCTTGCCGGTATATTTGGAAAATATAACAAATTGTTCCATCCATTTTATAGATGGAGCACCAATTAAATCATTTATTCCTACTATAATCCTATGAGCTAAAAATGGAAATCTTCTTCTGTTTTGCATCTTATAGTTTGTCTCATTTTTAACTTCACCACTACTTGCATTTATAAGTTTTACATTTGCTATAAGTAAATTATCTTGAGATTTTAATCTAAATCTAAGTATTAAATCGACATTTTTTTTATTTAAAAAATTCTCACTAATACTACCTTCATAACTACTTTGTAGATAATCACCTAGTGGTCTAAAATGTGCACTTACTCTTAAATCTCCAACCAAAATCTTAAAGAATTTTTTTCTTAAACCAATATCCTCAGTTGCATCACTAGCATCTTGCACCGCTATTTTGGGAAGGGTATCTAATTTCTTAACTATTTCAACTGTAGCATCATACGCAAACAGTGAATATGCAAAAAACAGAAGTAGTATTATTTTTCTAATCATCTCTTATATCCTTAAATTCAACTTGAAGTTTAAATATATCACCCTCGGTAAAAGGAGGAAACTCTTTATCTCTCATAGCCTCTAAAAAATCAACTAATTTAGAATTGAATTCATCATTATATGAAAGTTTTACTATTTTATAACTAAAACTGCCAGATTTATCTATATAAATTTCAACTGTTGCACTATTTCCTGAAACTGTATCTATAGTATCTTGCCAATTTTCATAAAGTATCTGCTGAACTTTGCCTCTAAATTTATCATATACTCCATTTTTACTAGAGTTCAGATTTTGTGTTCTTTTAAAACTAATAGAATCGACTATTTTTTTTGCTACATCTTTTTTAGTGATTGGCTCAATATTTTGTTTTTTAACTCTCTGTTTTTTTCTGCTTTGTCTTGTAATTTCATTTTTTGGTTCAACTATTTTTTTAGTGTCAATCTTTTTAAAAAGTCCTTGTAGCGAGACTTTTTTTACAATTTTTTTAACTTTTTTTTCTGTCTGTCGTTTAGGTTTTGGAGTAGTAGAAACTTTAGTTTTTTTCTTGGTCTTTTTTACTATTTTTTTCTTATGCTTTAGTATCTTATCTGCTTTTTTTTCAACTAAAGTTATATCTAAAATATTATCTTTTTTGATAGTATAATCAATATTTTTTTTAACTCTCTCTTGTAAATACAGAGCTAATGAGAGTAACAGCAGTAGATATATTGATATAGAAAATATAAATCCGAGTATATTGTATCTTGAACTTTGACGCATATGCTATCCATTTGTTTCTAAAGATACTTTAGTGAAACCCGCCTCTTTTACACTTTTTAGAACATACATAACATCTTTGTATTTTAGTGATTCATCAGCTTTTATATATACTTGAGTATTTGTAGTATATCTGTTTTTTAGCATAATAAAATTATCAGCAAACTCATTTAATAAAAATGTATCTTTTTTGATATGCACTTTTCTATCGCTACTGATTCGTATCTCTAACTCGGGTATCTTTTTAACAACTGCCGATTTTGAACCATCTGGTAATACGATTTTTTCTTGATAAACCATGGCGGGAGTTGTAACCATGAGTATAGCCAACAAAACCAGCATGATATCTACAAGAGGAGTTATATTTAATTCTGGTGCATCATTCCAATCGTTCATGTTTTATTTGTATCAACTTGTTGTTTTTTTGAACTACTCAATAAGAAATCTGTCTCTCTTTGCACTACAACTACAACTTCATATGCTTTTCTTTTTAGAAAAAGGTGTACACTATAAGCTGGAATTGCAACAAAAATACCGGCTGCAGTTGCTATAAGTGCTTCACTAATCGCAGGTGCAATTACCCCAAGCGAAGCACTACCGCTCTGTCCTAAGCCGCTAAAAGTATCCAAAATAGAGACAACTGTTCCAAAAAGTCCGATAAATGGAGAGGTGGAGGCGATCATAGATAGCATCCAAAGCCCATTTGTTGCATTTTTCTCTGCTACACTTTTACATACATTTAAAAGATTTTCGGATATGCTGACTCTACTCGAACATTTTTTCAAAATAGAGTCATCTCTTACATTTTTAGCCCCCATAAGCATACTCTCAAGCGAATTTCTCTCTATCTTTAACCATGAATTTAAATAAAAATACCTACTTATCAAAACACCAAAAGTTGTTATGAAATAAAAAGAGAGCCATATTAAAACAAAAAGCGTAATATAGCTACTTCTTGAGATATAATTTATAAGTAGATCAGCTGCAGACATTTTTAGTATTTTTTATGTTTCAATATGGCATCAATTTTTGATTCAGCCATAGCAATAGCTATATCTGAGTCACTCATGCTCTCTATCAATTGCTTAGCTTTTTGTATAGATTTAGCAATCTCACTATCATCCACACCAACAATGGCAACCGCACCATCGGCAAGTATAGTTACTTTTTCTTCATCAATCTCTGCATGACCCCAATCTATAGCTACTACCTCGTGCTCACCACTTGTTAATTCTATATCTATGACACCGGTTTTCAGTAGAGAAACCAATGATGCATGGTGAGGAAGAACACCAAATTCTCCCTCGCTTCCAGGCAAAGTAACACTTTTTACACTATTGGAAAATATCTCTCCATCTGGTGTAACAATTTCTAATCTCAATGTTTCCATAATTTTACCTTATATAAAGCTTACTTATTTTTTAACTTTTCAGCTTTCTTTTCAGCCTCTTCAATGCTCCCTACCATATAAAAAGCAGCTTCTGGAAGATGGTCATACTCACCATTGATTATCCCTTTAAAGCCTGCTATAGTCTCCTCTAAAGATACATATTTTCCAGGACTACCTGTAAATACTTCAGCAACAAAGAATGGCTGAGATAAAAATCTTTCAACTTTTCTAGCTCTATCAACTGCAAGCTTATCCTCTTCACCAAGCTCATCCATACCAAGAATTGCTATAATATCTTGCAAATCTTTATATTTTTGAAGAACTGCTTGAACACCTCTTGCAACTTCATAATGCTCGCTTCCCAATATCTGTGGGTCAAGCATTCTAGAAGTTGAATCGAGTGGATCAACCGCAGGATAAATTCCTTTTTCAGCAATAGCTCTATTTAGAACAGTAGTTGCATCCAAGTGAGCAAAAACTGTAGCAGGTGCTGGATCAGTTAAGTCATCCGCAGGAACATAAACAGCCTGAACTGAAGTAATAGAACCTGTTTTTGTAGATGTAATTCTCTCTTGAAGTCTTCCCATTTCACTAGCTAGTGTTGGTTGATAACCAACCGCACTTGGAATTCTTCCTAACAGTGCTGACATCTCAGCTCCACTTTGAGAAAATCTAAATATATTGTCGATAAACATCAAAACATCTAGTCCTAATTCATCTCTAAAATACTCAGCCATTGTGATTCCGGTAAGTGCGATTCTATTTCTTGCTCCAGGAGGTTCGCTCATCTGACCATAGCAGAGTGCAACTTTGTCCAAAACATTTGACTCTTTCATTTCGTGGTAAAGGTCATTTCCTTCTCTTGTTCTCTCACCAACACCAGCAAACACTGAGTATCCGCTATGTTTAAACGCAACATTATGGATAAGCTCCATAATAATAACTGTTTTACCAACTCCAGCACCACCAAATAGTCCAACTTTACCACCCTTTGCATAAGGAGCTAAAAGATCAACAACTTTAATACCTGTTTCAAAAATTTCACTTTTTGTACTTTGCTCTTCAAATAGTGGTGGATCTCTGTGAATTGACCATCTTTTTGAACCCTCAACATCAGGTTTAAGATCAATTGCATCACCAATCACATTAAACATTCTTCCAAGAACTTCTTCTCCAACAGGAACTGTTATAGGAGAACCGAGTGCTTTGGCATTAACGCCTCTAGTTAAACCCTCACTCATATCCATGGCAATTGTTCTTACTCTGTTATCTCCAAGATGTGCTGCTACTTCTAATATCAGCTTATGCTCAGTACCTTCAACGCTATATCTTACTTCAATCGCCTCATTAATCTCTGGAAGGTAGCCGTCAAAATCCACATCGACAACCGGACCCTTAATTTGGCTTATTATCCCATTCATGTTCATAGAATATTCTCCTTTTATTTTTTAAAACAGTTTATTTCATCGACTCAACACCACTGATTATCTCTATTAACTCAGTAGTAATCGACTCTTGTCTAGCTTTATTGTAAGCTAGTGTTAATTTATGTACTCTATCCGTTGCATTATTTGTTGCATTATCCATAGCTTGCATCCTGGCACTGTGTTCAGCAGCAAGTGAATCAATTAGTGCATAGTACATGTTATACTCGAAGTATTTTTTCATCAATGAGTTTAAAATAGTCTCATCCTCTTCAGGCTCTAACTCCATCATTGATTTTGAAATACTCTCTTTCTCTTTTGGTTCTTCTATCGGTACAACATCAACAACTTTCAACTCTTGTGATATCATATTTTTATATCCATTATGAACCAAAATAATCTTATCTGTAACTCCATTTTCAAAGTCATCAATCGCTTCTTTGATAATTTCACCAGCCTTTTCATAGGTAGGAGAAGAACTAACACCGATATTGCTAGTTAATAACTCTATGCCTTGAAATTTAAAGAAGTCTATACCTTTTCTTCCTATAGCTCGTAATCTTACCTTTACCTTTTTATCTTTGTATTTTTTCATGATAGATTGGACTTGCTTGATGGTTTGTATATTAAAACCACCGCACAATCCTTTATCTGCCGTAACAAAGATAATGTCAACCTTATCTATACTCTCTTTGATATCAAAATAACGGCTATCTATGCCTCCAACTTTATATTGGTTTATTTTATGTGCAATATCTGACAAAACTTCATTTATCTTTTGAGCATAAACCCTAGATTTCTTTGCAGCCATCTCTGCTCGTCTCAACTTTGCAGTTGAAACAAGCTTCATAGCTCTAGTTGTTTTTTTAGTGTTTTCAACACTTTTTATCTTTCTTTTTATATCCTTAAGGTTTGCCATAGCTTCTCCTTACTTGACTACAAAAGTTGCTTTAAACTCATCAATTGCACTATTTAATAACTCTTCAATGTCTTTATCTAAAACTTTTTTTGTTCGTATTTGTTCTAAAATTTGTGGATATTTTGCCTCTATAAATGGAAATAGTCCTGCTTCAAATTTTACAACATCTTTTGCATCTATATCATCAAGAAATCCTTTTGCACCAGCATAAATAGCAACAACTTCATTTTCAACTGGAAGCGGAGAGTAAGGAGGTTGTTTTAGTGTTTCAACCATTCTCTGTCCTCTTTCAAGTTGCTTTCTGCTTGATTCATCCAAGTCACTAGCAAACTGAGCAAAAGCTTGTAATTCACGGTATTGAGCAAGGTCAAGTCTAAGAGTACCTGCCACTTGTTTAGTTGCCTTAATCTGTGCAGCACCACCAACACGAGAAACTGATAGTCCAACATTGATAGCTGGTCTAATTCCTGAGTTGAACAGATCGGTTTCCAAGAAAATTTGTCCATCTGTGATAGATATAACATTCGTTGGGATATATGCAGAAACATCGCCTGCTTGAGTTTCAATGATTGGCAGAGCAGTTAAACTACCAGCTCCCAAATCATCATTTAATTTTGCAGCTCTCTCAAGTAGTCTTGAGTGAAGATAAAAAACATCACCCGGGTATGCTTCACGACCAGGAGGTCTTCTTAAAATCAATGACATTTCACGATAAGCAACAGCGTGTTTACTCAAATCATCATATATGATCAAAGCATGTCTGGCATTATCTCTAAAATACTCACCCATTGTAACACCAGCGTATGGTGCTAGATACTGCAAAGTTGCTGAATCAGCTGCACCAGCGGCTACTATGATAGTATATTCCATAGCTCCATGCTCTTCAAGTTTTTTTACGACTTGTGCTATTGTTGATTGTTTTTGACCTATAGCTACATATATACAAACAACATCTTGACCTCTTTGGTTTATGATTGTATCGAGTGCTACAGTTGTTTTTCCTGTTTGTCTATCACCGATAATCAACTCTCTTTGACCTCTTCCGATAGGAACAAGTGCATCTATCGCTTTTATACCTGTTTGAAGTGGCTCATGTACAGATTTTCTTGCCATAATTCCTGGTGCTTTTTCCTCAACAAATCTAGTTTCACTAGCTTCAATCGGACCTTTTCCATCTACTGGGTCACCCAAAGGATTTACAACACGACCGATAACAGCATCGCCAACAGGAACACTAAGAAGTTTACCCAATCTTTTTACTGAAGTACCCTCTTTTATATCTGTACCATTTCCCATGATAACAACACCTACGCTTGACTCCTCAAGGTTTAGCGCTATCGCTCTCTCTCCATTTTCAAACTCGACCATCTCTCCAGCCATAACATTTTTGAGTCCGTAAACATTTGCAACACCGTCTGCAATTGAGATAACTTTTCCAGTCTCTTCAACATCTACATTTAATTCAAAATTTTCTATACGCTCTTTAATGATCGAACTGATCTCATCAGCTTTCATTTTTGCTCCCACAAATTACTCCTTAACTTCTTTTATTTATATTGCTTTTAAAATGTACTCTGACATTTGTGCTTTTAATCGCTCAAGCGAAAAGCTTACTTCTAATCCCAAATCATCTATCTTAACTTTTATACCCGGATACTGTGCATCTGCTTTAGTCAGTTTTATAGTAGAGTTAAATTTTTTACTAAAACTCTCTTCTAAAGCATTAATTTTCTCTGCCGTTATATCAAAATCACTCATAATCAAACCGCTAAATTGATTGCTTTTAACTGCTTCTTGATACTTTAACTCATCACATATCTCAGGTATAAGATTTAAGCGGTTGTTTTGACTTAAGAGTTTAAGAAAATTGATATATTTTTCACTCTTTTTTTCATTTAATGAAAGTATAAACTCTTCTCTTTTTTTACTATCAATATCTGGCGAATCAATGATGTTTGAAAACTTTTTCAAACCACATGCATATGAAAGAGTTTCAAGTGCGTTAAAAACATCCTTTAACTCATTATCATCAAAACTTTTCATAAGTGCTTTTACATATTTTCTTGCTATTTGATTACTCATTACGCAACCTTTTTCATGACGATATCTAAAAGCTCGTCTTTTTTCAAATCAAGTGACTCTTTCACAAAAACCTCATCTAGTATCTCAGATATTACGGTTCTAGTCATTTTTCTCTCTTCGATAGAGACTTGATCATCAAAACCGTGTTGTAGATTCTCTAAATCCAATTTTAGATTTTCTAAAATTTTAGCTTTTTGTATCTCTGTCTCATTTTTACTTACTTCCATGATACTTTTAGCTTCGTTTTTTGCTTTCTCTATAAGCTCTTTTGCTTCGTTTTTCTCGATAGTCGAAGCTTTTAACTTTTCCTGAATAGAATTTAATCTTTCGGCTATCGAAGATCTTCTGCCCTTAAAAAAATCTTTTATAGGATTTGCCGCTAAATAGTACAATATAGCCGCAAATATCAAAAAGTTGATTGTTCTCGGTATTATATCAGTCGTTTCGCTCTCTCCACCAGATGCAAAAATAGTTACTGGAAGAATCAACAACAATAAATAAATAATTTTTTTCATATCTCTCCCCTAAATTTGATCAAGTTTTGTTTTAACACTACTGCGAAAGAGCGGCAACTCTTTCCTTAGTGTCTCTTTGAGTTCAACTCTTTGAGCATCTAATTTCTGTAGAAATTGAGAGTACTGCTCCTCTAGCTCACTTTTTTTAGCTTCATATCTCTTCATGGCTTCATCCTTAGCTAACACTAAAGCGGACTCTTTTATTTTATTTGCCTCTGTTTTAGCTCTCAAAATAATCTCTTGAGCCTCCTGCTTAAATGCAGCAACTTCATCACTATTTTTCCCGGTATTCTCCATATCTTTTTTTATGGATTTTTCTCTGTGTTCCATAAAACTTATAAGAGGTTTGTATAGAGTTTTGTTGAGCAAAATCATCAAAACCAAAAATACAACGCCCGTTACCAATAGAAGTGCTGGTATGATATCCAACATATTCTAACTCCTTTTTTGTCGATATATTTTAATACAATTAAAAACTTGTAGATTTTATCATAAAAATATATATTATTTTATTAAATTAAGAAAATTATAACAATTTTTCAAAAAAATTATCTATTTTAACCTGTTCATCCAAAGTAATAGTTATACTGTTCTTTCCAATTTTGCTTTTTAACCCCATTTCATGTAGCTTAATTTTTAGACTTTTTAGTCCATTTTGTAATGTTTCGTCTGGTTTTTTTGTTATTTCTCTTGGTTTAGAACTTGATTTTATCTTTCTGACAAGTTGCTCTGTATCTCTTACGCTTAATTTTTGCCCTAAAATTGTATTTACAATACTCTCTTCTTCGTTTTCATTAAGTCCAACTATGATTTTGGCGTGTCCTTGCGAAATTTTTCCATTCGATAAGAGTTGTTTTGTTTTTTCACTTAAAGATAGCAGTCTTATTGTATTTGTTATTTGTGTTCTGCTTTTGTGAATGATTTCAGAGAGCCCCTCTTGTGTTATGCTATACTCTTCTATCAACTCCTTGTATGAAATAGCCAACTCTATAGGATTTAAATCCTCTCTTTGGATATTTTCGATAAGAGCAAGTTCTCTTAGGTTTTTAGACTCTATATCAGCGATTATTGCTTTTATCGTCTCTTTGCCTGCAAGTTTAGTAGCCCTAAGCCTTCTTTCGCCGGCTATAAGCATAAATTTATCGCCTTTTTTAATGACGATTATGGGTTGCAAAAGTCCATGTTTTTTTATAGATTCACTAAGTTCGCTAAGTGCTTCTTCATTGAAATAACTTCTTGGCTGATAGGGATTTGGAGAGATTATGTCTACATCTATCTCCTTAACCAATTCACTTGAATCATCGATATCCTGTCTATATGCCTCTTCTACATCATCTATTATAGCACTTAAACCTCTACCTAAAGCTTTTTTTGCACACATATTAGTACCCCACCACCCATAGATTGAGGACCTCTGAAAGAGTACAAAGCAGGAAGTGCAAGACAGATTATCGCAGGAGTACTTATTGTACTTCAAGATAATCTAACGCAGCAATTCCTGCTTTGTACTCTTTCCCTTCGGGTGGTTTAAAAAATAGCCATCTCTTGCCCTTAAGCACCTCGAAGTAGAATACTACGACTTCGGTGTTTAAAAACAAGATATGACCATTTTTTAAATCACAGAGACCCTCAATCTATGGGCGGTGGGGTACTAGCTAGCCAATATAGAGTTTGCTAAATTTTGATAAGCTAAAGAGCCAGCTGATTTTATATCGTAAAGTATAATTGGTTTTCCAAAACTTGGAGATTCTGCTAATTTTATATTTCTAGGAATTACCACATAAGATGAAGATTTCTTGTCCAAAAAAAGCTTATTTTTAAAGTGCTGTTTTAGATCGGCAAAAACCTGTTTTGAAAGATTGTTTTGTGTGCTATACATAGTAGGTAAAAAACCTTTTATCTCCAATTTTGGATTTATGGTTTTTTTGATTAACTTAACAGTATTTAAAAGCTGTGCCAATCCCTCAAGTGCAAAAAATTCACACTGTATAGGAATAATGATAGAATTTGCTGAACTTAGTGCATTTATAGTAATTGGTCCTAAAGCTGGCGGCGAATCTATGATGATATAATCATACTGGTCTTTTATCTCTTCTATTTTATTTTTAAGTATAAGCTCTCTTCCTTTGGTTTTTGCATCATAAAACTCTTTTTCAACACCAACTAGACCGATGTTTGAAGGAGCTAAATGTAAGGTTGAAAGAGAAGTTTCTAGTATAACTTGAGAAAGTTTTTTTCTTCCGATTAGAACATGATATATGTTGTACTCATAATCGCTTCTATGAAATCCCAAACCTGTTGTTGCATTTGACTGAGGATCGATATCTATGAGAAGTACTTTTTTTTCCGCAACTGCTAAAGAAGCTGCTAAATTTACCGCTGTGGTAGTTTTGCCAACGCCACCTTTTTGATTCGCTATCGCTATTATTTCAGTCATCTTAAACTATACACCCTTCTTTTATCTATCTTGATTGAGCCATCATCACATAGTGAGGCATCCTTAAGTGATTTTATTTCATTACCCACATGAAAGGAAAAATCTTTACTATTTTGAAATTCTATCTTATATTTGCTAAAAACTTGCTTCCATGAAATATTTTTTTCGAGTGTCCTCAAAAAGTCTTTTACTATAATTTTGGACTCTACATGTATATCTAAAACATCGAACTCAGGGGGAGCTTCGGCTATATTTAATCCGATTGAACCGATTATATTGTCTGCGATTTTTGTTGTGATTACACCGCCAATTTTTCTCTTTTTTAGATAAAAATCATTTGGCCATTTTATCCATATTTTCGAGCCATAAGAGCACAAAACCTCTTTTAATAGCCAAGAAAAATATATCGAAATTGATGCTAATTGCAAATCTTTTGGCAAGTGTTTCTCTTTTACACAAAATGAGCAAAAAAGGTTGCCATATTTTCCCTCCCAAGAGTTTCCACGACTTCCAACTCCATCAGTTTGAAAATCTGCTCCTATGAGAGTAGGCTCAGTTATGTTACCCTTTTTTATCTCGTTTATTAAGTATTTGTGAGTAGAATCGATAGTTTTAAACCAATTTACTACCAATTTCAAACCTTTTACCTCTTACATAATCAACTGCTCTTATCTCCTTTTTTGACGGGGCTTGTACTTTAAATATCTCGAGCAATCCAACTCTACATGTAACGGTTATAGAACTCTTTGATATTTTAGTTATAATGCCTATTTGAGCATTTTCTAGCACCGCATCAGCAAGAGCCAACTCTTTTATCTTAAGCCCACTTTCTAGTGAAATTCCAGGCCATGGAGTATAAGCTTTGTACTTTATAAATATTTGTTTTGCATTGGAGTTAAAGTCAAATTTGCCATCATCTTTATTTATTTTCGCGCAATATGTTGCATCAGCATCTATCTGTTTGATCGGTTTTATTTTTTCAAAATTGTATAAAACTTTGAGAGTTAACTTTGCCGCCTCGTTTGAAAGCTCATCGAACAGTTCACCCACAAGTTTATCTTTTAAAGCAATATATCTAAAAGCCAATATATCACCACTATCAAGCCCTTTTTCCATAAGCATTGCAGTTACTCCAGTAAATTCATCTGCTTTAAGTATAGAGTTCTGAATTGGGCTCGCACCCCTGTACTTCGGAAGCAGTGAAGCGTGCAGGTTTATACAAGTTGCAATATTTAGTATATCTAAAGGAAGTATTTGACCATATGCTGCCACCACTATAAAATCCGGATTATAGGACTCTATCTTCTCTTTTGCCTCTGCATTTTTGAGCGTTTTAGGCTGGTATATCTCTATATCTTCACTATTTTCTAAAACCCACTTTTTTATATGGGGCGGTGTTAGTAGTTGCTTCCTCCCGACAGGTTTATCTGGTTGCGTTACTACAAGAGGAACTTCTATAGCCGAATTTAATAACTCTTTTAAAATTATCGTTGCATAATCAGGTGTCCCCATAAATACAACTCTCATCAGGAATGCTCCGTCGTAAAAAGAGTTCCGCCCTTATGGACTCCATCAAACATATAACTTTTTATATCGCTCAAATCAAACCCACTTGCTATAAACATATCTCTTTTTCTTTTAAGTAGAAAGTCCGCTGCTTTTAGCTTGGTCACAATGCCGCCTGTTGCAAAAACAAATGAAACTTCATCTGCAACCTCTAAATCTTCTGGATCAATTTTATGGACGATTTTTTTCATAACTGCATCGCTGTTTTTGTTTGGGTCTTTATCATAATAACCATCTATATCTGATAATAAAATCAAAAGCTGTGCATCAAAATAGTGAGCTACCCTAGCCGAGAGCTGATCATTATCTCCAAAAACCAACTCTTCAGTTGCAGTTGCATCATTTTCATTTATAATCGGTAAAATCCCATGCTTCAAAAGAGTCTCTATGGTACATTTCGCATGATAACTTCTCTTTCTTGAGTCAAAATCATCTGCAGTCAGAAGTAGCTGGGCAGCAACTTTGCCATATTTTTCTAACTTTCTATTGTATGTGGCTATGAGTTGTGGTTGTCCGATAGCAGCTATAGCTTGACGATTGTGGAGTCTGTTTTTATCTAGCTTTAGCATGGGATAGCCTGCAGCAACCGCGGCTGAAGAGACTAAAATAACTTCATACCTATCCATTAAACTTGCCAAAAACTCCACCAAATTTAACATTCTACTCTTTGAGAGTCGATTTTGCTCACTCAACACATGTGTGCCAACTTTTACTACTACTCTGCATCGTTTTTCCATATCTAATCCTCTGCACTACTTTTTATAGACTCTTTTTTTATCTCATAAACTATATCTGCTAGGGCATAATTGAGTTGTTTTATATTTATATTTGCAACTGAGGATATAGACATGACAAAATATGGTTTGGCTCTGTCTCTTTCGTATATATCTTGTATATAGTAGTTGTAATTTCTATCTACGGCAACTTCTTCATCTAACTCATTTAGCTCTAACATCTCATTAACTTGTTCGTTTATACTCTGAGCATCAAGCGTATCGCATCTTGTAAGAGCTATGGCAAACTCTCTTTTCGAAAGATTTGAAGAGAAGTTTTCCAGCTCAATCTTAAGTGTTTCAAACTGATCTTTGATACTTCTATAGCTTGACACATCTATCATGTATAGTAAAAATTCTGTCCTTTGTATGTGTTTTAAGAATTGGATACCAAGCCCTTTTCCATCACTTGCTCCACCTATGATACCCGGAATGTCCGCCATCACAAACGACCTAAAATCTCCGACATCAACAACACCTAACTTTGGAGTAATAGTTGTAAATTCATAATTTGCTATTTGTGGTGTTGCATTTGAGATTATGGATATTAGAGTTGATTTACCAACATTTGGAAATCCTACAAGTCCGACATCTGCTATAAGTTTCAGCTCCAGTTTCACTTCCAATGTTTCTCCAGGAAGTCCAGGCTGTGCATAGTTTGGTTTTTGGTTGGTAGAGCTTTTGAAGTGAACATTACCAAGTCCTCCTTTTCCACCCTTTAAAATCAACACTTTTTGTCCATCTTCTAGAAGATCAAATAGAATCTCTCCACTTTGTGCATCTATCACTTGAGTTCCGGGAGGGACGATAACATCTACAGACTCACCTGTTTTTCCATACATTTTTCTGCCCATGCCAGGTTGTCCATTTTTTGCTTTTATGTGTTGTTTTCTCCTAAAATGTGAAAGAGTATGCGTATTTTTATCAACTTTAAAATATACATCTCCACCTCTTCCGCCATCACCGCCGTCAGGACCACCTAGGATAACATGCTTCTCTCTTCTAAAAGAGACACTTCCTGGACCACCTTTTCCTGAGCTGAGAGTCAACTCTACATTATCAATGAACATATAAAACCTTTTGTATTTTTAGAACAGGCTGTATTTTAGGATATTTTTGGATAAAAGGCACTTAAAGTGCCTTATTTTTGAAGTTAGGTGGAATTTATCCACCTTTTTTATCTGCTTAAGCGGGAACTACTGAAACTTTTTTTCTTAGTTTATCATATCTGCCAAACTCTACATGTCCATCTACTAGAGCATATATTGTATGGTCATTTCCTATGCCTACATTATCGCCAGGGTGAGTTTTTGTTCCTCTTTGGCGAATGATGATATTTCCAGCTCTTACGAACTCTCCACCAAATTTTTTAACACCTAGTCTTCTACCTGCTGAATCTCTATTATTTTGGGTACTACCTTGACCTTTCTTATGTGCCATGTTATGATCCTTTTATATTAATTTAAGCAGTTATGCTTAAAACTTTCACTTTTGTATATTGTCTTCTAAAACCTCTTTTAAGTTTAGAATCTTTTCTTCTTCTCTTTTTGAAAATGATAACTTTTTTATCTTTTCCATTTGCTACAACTTCTAGCTCTACTTTTGCACCATCTACAAAAGGAGTTCCAACTTTTAGTTCTCCTGCATTTACTGCAAGAACTTCAGTAACCTCTATCTTCTCTTTTGGCGAAGCGTCAAGTCTATCGAGATTTATATAATCTCCCTCTTGAACTTTATACTGCTTCCCACCATTTTTGATTATTGCATACATTAGTATGTCCTTTGCCGAGAATTTGAAACTGACCTTACACACTATAAGCACACCTAGGTGATAAAAGTTGCATTTTAGTACAAGGAAGTATAGCAAAATCGTAGTTATTCTACGATGAAGCTTTACTGACGCCGTAATAAAGTGCAAATTTTATCATCCTACGGACAGAATGAGAAAGCACCATCTGCTTCGTTAGTTCACTTTTACCGTAGCTTTGGCTACGCTAAAAGCAAACTGCCTCGCATATGATGCTTTCTCATTCTGCCTAGGTGTGTTTATAGTGCGTAAGGTCAGTTTATATTTTTCAATTAAGAGCAGGATTTTATCAAATTTTACTTTAAGCCAAGGTTAAGTGGCTACAAATAATCCACTCATATATCCGACTACTCTATCCTCATCTTTGCTAGTATCTGCACTTGTTCTATAATCAAGCAGTATAGATTTTAGATTCATCTTTTTTGCTGTAGCTAGCATAGCTTTTATTCCTATAGCTCCGCATGCTTCACAACCTTGTTCAAATCTCTGTATATCTAGATTTGTTATAGCCTCTAAGCAAATATTATCCAAGATATTTGCTTTTTTCAAATCATAAAAATGACTCAAATCTGTACTTATTATGACCACATTTTCACTATCTTGAAGCACATACTCGATGATTTTAGCAACTATTTCATACTTTATATCTCCATAAACCAACTCGATCACTTTTGCATTAGGCATGTAGTGCTTGACAAATGGCATTTGCACTTCTGTGCTATGCTCCTGCTCATAAGCCTCTTTTATATTTTTAATATCAAATTTTTGCGATAATTTCTCCAAATAATCCAAATCTATCTCTATACCACCACAAGGTGTTTGGAAAAAATCCTCTTTAGTCCCACTTATGCCATCAATATAGACTCTATGGCTTAGTCCAATCACTATAGCTCTTTTTGGATTAGAATTTTTCAAAATTCTATAAGCTATATTTGCTGTAAACCCACTATATATGTATCCTGCATGTGGAACTACTATGGCTCTTGGTTTTAAATTATATAGCTCGTCACTATTTTCAATCTGATCATCCAAGGTCGCATTAAATAGCTTGAAATACTCTTCTATTTCGCTACAACTATTTGGATAAAAAGCACCTGCTACGCTCTCGTTTCTCATATCATGCCTCCTCTTTGTACTCTTGAACCTGATATGTTAGTATATCTGGGTGTCTATTTAGGCAATCACTCTGCATTCCTGCTTTTTGGCATAAATGAGAGAAGAAGAGTTCAAATGTCGGAAGTTGCTCCCAAACTTGGGGTAAAAAAGTAGCTTGATACTGACCTGATTTTAACACTACTCCATCAACTCCTACTCTTAACATACTGGCAAGTGAATCAACAGTATCATATATCAATGGCTCTGGCTTTGACAATATAGAGACTTCAATGTTTATAAGTGAAAATTCATCTTTTCTCAAAGGGGTAAAACGGGGGTCACTAAAAGCGGCGCTTCTAGCATTGTAAATTATATCTTCATACAGTTGTCTATGTGCAACCAAAGAGCCGATACAGCCCCTTAAGTTTCCATTTTCACTCAAGGTCACAAATACTGCTCCATCTTCTTGTAGCCATGGATTGTCATCTAAAATACCGTCCAAGCTCAAATTCTGAGGAATTCCCAATTTCTCACCTATAGCAGCTCTAGCTAACCTAAGAACTACATCTTTCATGATGAACCTCCTTTGTGCTGAGATTACTACATTTTAGCACAAATGCTCATAAAAAATGATATAAAGCCAACAAATTTAAACTTGTCGGCTTTATACAGGGGATTATTTACCTATCTTTTGTGCTACTGCTTTTAATTCTGCATCAGAATATCTGGCAACTTGTGCTTTCATAACTAACTCATCTGATTCTGTGGTTGTTTTGTACTCTATGAGTCGTCGTGCGATATCCATCTTAGTCAAATCTTTGACGACATCACTTCTACCTAGTGCTCTTTTCTCAAAATTTTGACCGTGACAACCTTTACATGTATTTAAGTACCTAGCCAAAAGAGACACCAACTAATAGAAGTTCAAAAAGAGTGCATATGCAAGGCAAAAACTTGTAGGTGTACTTATTGTACATCAAAAGTTTTTAACGAAGTCAGATGTGCTCTTTTTGAGCTTCCCTACGGGCGAAAAGATAACGGCACGATTACTTCGTTAGATTTTCTTGAATTAGCTATTGCTAGTCCTGCGAAAATCTGCCTTGTACTCGCACCGTTCTCTTTTTGCTATTAGTTGGTGTTTCTTTTGGTTAGGTACTTATGTTCACAGTGGCAAACAAACTAGAACCTAAAGCAAGTGTTGCTATCGAAGCAATTACTACCTTTTTCATATATTTCTCCTTGAAAATTTTTATACATGTGATATGTATTTTGTATTGTAAGAAGTGAAAATGAAATGAAAATTAATATTGCTATTTTTTACCAAATGTCTTTTCTAGACCTCTTACCAATATCTGTTTTTCACTATCAGTGAGCCTAGCTTCAGGGTGATTGACGGTAAAAATCCAAGGTGGCATATCTCCCTCTTTTAAGGCTTTTGCTGCTTCATTTCCTTTGTTTTTTCTTTGAAGTCCCCACATTGACACATTTAAGTGATCTCTTCCTTCTTGAACATCGCTTGCGACTAGCCAGGATATTGGTGCTACTTTGCTATACCATGGCCATTTTGTTATGTTACTATGGCAATCTCCACAAGCTCTATAAAAAAGCTTCTTTGTTTGTGCTGAATCCCACTTGACCTCTTTTACTACCTTTGGATTGGTATGATCCTTACCATAAGGTATAATCTGCATAAAAGCAAATAAAACTACTGCTGCTAATATATACTTTATCATGTCTGCTCCTTTGTTAAGATGAAATTATACATGTAGAGATTAATTGAAAATTAAAAAATAACCTCTATTTGTGTTCCCTTGCCCTCTTCTGAGTCTATTTTTAGGGTTCCATTGTGTAATTTTATACTGTTTTGGACTATCGAAAGTCCTAATCCAAAGCCTTTTATCTTTTTGTTTCTTGAATCATCTACTCTATAAAATCTTTGTGTTATTTTGGATAATTTTTCCTTTGGTATTCCGATACCTTCATCTTTTATGACAAAATGTACTTTTTCATCTCTAAAAAGTGAGATTGTGATGTTTTTACCATTTGGAGTATATTTTATGGCATTTTCTAAAAGATTTGCGAAGATAGATGTTATCAAAAATTGATTTGCACTTACATTCATTGGCTCTAATTTTTCTATTTTTAAATCTATTTTTTTATCTGCTATTTTTCTCTCACAAGAGTCTATAGCATTCATCAATATTGCTTCAATCTGGCACGGCACAAAAGTCTCTTTGATATTTTGTTTGGTATATCTGCTTAGCAAAAGTATATTTTTTACCAACTCTTCGAGCTTTTTTGTCTCTTGCAATGCACTTTTTATACCTCGTTTATAGTACTCTATATCTCTATCTTTTTTTAAGCAAAGCTCCAACTCTCCCTCTATGATAGTCAGTGGAGTCCTTAACTCATGAGAAATATCGCTATTAAATCTCTCCATAGCCTCCGTACCCTCTTGCAATCTTAAAATCATCTCGTTAAAAGAGTCTGTGAGTTCTCCTATCTCATCATTTTTCTTTGTTTTTTTGATTGTATGTGAAAAGTTCGACACAGATATCTCTTTGGCATTTTTTGTTATATTTTTAATGGGAATCAAAATCTTATTTATCAATCTATTTCCGATGATGATAAGCAAGATAAGCAAAATCGGATTTAAGATCAATAATACACTTTGAATGTCCTCTTTTTTATTTTCGATATCTTTTTTATACACTATTATTGCACCATTAAATGGGTCTGTAAATCTATAGATATATATAGCTTCTCGCGTATCATCATCAATGTCTTTTATATAAAAACTTCTATTTTGCGAAATGTATTGCTCATAATTTTTCAGAGTAAATCTCTTTGTTTGATTAAAAATTTGACCGTTTTTTAAAATGGCTACCTCTACGCCGTATAGTTTTTTTAGATTATTTTTGGGTATATTTTGTTGTACAAAAAGTGCTTTCTTGTATAGTCTGGTCTCTATCTTTGAGCTGATATTGTCATTTAACAAATAGTACAAAACAAGGCTAAAAACAAAAAGTATAATTGCAACAAAACCCACAAACCAAAAGAGTGTTTTTCGTTTTAAACTTTTGAACTTTTGGTTTTTATATTTCAACTTTGTAACCCAAACCTCTAAAACTTTTGATAAACTTTTTATTGATTTTTTTGCGTAGATTGTGCACGGTAACTTCTATGACATTGCTCGAAATAAACTCTTCATTATTCCAAAGAGCCTCTTGAATCTGGGCTTTTGAGACATAAGAGTTTTTATGCTTAATCAAAAATAGTAAAAGTTCATACTCTTTTTGACTCAATGAGAGCAGATTGTCATCGTATGTAACATTTTTTGTGTCTAAATTGACTTTTATATTTCCAAATTCTATACTATTTTTTGCCTGTGGGGAAACCACTCTTCTATATAGTGCTTCGATTCTGGCCTTGAGTATTTCAAAGCTAAATGGCTTACTAAGATAATCATCCGCTCCGTTTTTCAATCCTTCAACAGTGTCATTTATACCGTCTTTTGCACTGAGCATCAAAACAGGAGTGGTGATATCTGCACTTCTTAACGAATCCAAAACTTCTATGCCATCTTTCAATGGCAACATCCAGTCTAAAATGATAACATCATAGTGATTTAAAGTTGCCAAATAAATGCCATCAGCTCCATCTAATGCACAGTCAATCACATACCCATCTTCTTCAAATCCCCTTTTTAAAAAAGAGAGTATCTTTTCATCATCTTCGACTATAAGTAGTTTCATTTTTCGCCTTTTAAAGCGTCAATTATATCATATTTTTATATAATCATTTATCTCACTAAATACTTTTGCTCTATCTTTTTCTTTTATCATGTCAAATACCATTTTTGCAAAATTTTCTTCTATATTTGCTTTTTTATAGTCTATCTTCTTGACTCCTCTAAAAGATTTTATAGGCATAAAATTTTCATACAAATCATATGGTTCCTCTTTTGTTATCTCCTTGTAGAGCACTCTTCCTAACTCAAATATCTCAAAATTTTCATTTTTACCGGTTTTTGTAGTATCTTTAAAACCTATCTTTATATCTAATTTTTTTTGCCTTATATATGTCAAAAGTTTCATCATAAAGCCTATGTAAGCTTTGCTGTATTGGCTTAAAACTCTGGTATTAAACTCTTCAAAACTCTCTGATTTTTTTCTCATTCTAGCATACTCAAGAGCTAAGGATTCTACATGAAACTTTGCAAATCTTAAAGGCACTGCTTTTAGTATCGCTTTTCCTATCCTCGCATGTCCACCTAATTTTCCACCTATATATATGTGGACTCCATGTTCACTGATACCATCTACTTTTGCTTTACATCCTTCAAAACCGATGTCTGCCAAATCATGCAATCCACAACCTTTGACACATCCAGACCAGTACATTCTTACCTTTGCGTCCTCGGGCAATGGAACTTTTTCTTCTAGATATTTCGCCATAGAGATGGCATCTGGTTTATTTGGTATGACACCAAACTGACAATGTTTTTGTCCTGCGCAAGCTATGAGATTTGTAGCATATGCTGAATTTCTGTTTTTATATTTTTCAAAAAATTCTTCACTCAATATAGCTTTTAAATTGTCTTTTTTTATATTCATTAAAAACAGATTTTGCTCTATATCAAGCCTGATATCACCGCTTCCATACTTCTTTGAAAGCTCTGATGCTCTAAGCAAATCACTTCCACTAAAAACTCCTGCCATCACTCCTACATGTAGAGCAAATGTTCCATCTCTTAGAGAACTTTTGCTCTGACTTGCATCTTCGTTATTTATCCTAGTAAGGGTAATGCCTGAGGTTGCAAAATCTTTGCCACTATACTCTCTTATGGCTTGTGATATTGCCTCCATGCCTACACTTTCCACTAGAAAGAAGAGTCTGTTTCTATTTCTGTTATCTCTAAAACCATACCTCTTATACAGCTCTGTAATGGCATCATACGCAATCAAAACTTCCTCTTCATTTTGCAAAAATATATCTGCATCTTGTGCAATTTTTCCAACCCTTCCACCTAGGTACATGTTGTATCCATATATACCATCTTTTTGAGCCAAAACAAAACAGCAATCGTGCCCAAAAGCATTACATCTGTTTGTGATAGAACCTGTGATTGAAGTGTTGAATTTTCTAGGAAGGGTGCTTATCCACTCTTGATTATATAAAAATTTCTCTTGCAGTTTTAGAAGCAATTTATAAGATGGCAAAACATTGTCATACCCTAACTCATCTAATGGGTCACATACTATACCTCGAAAGTTATCTACTCCTGTTTGATATGGCGTAATGCCAACACTTTGCAAACTTTTTAGCACCATAGGCATATCTTCTATACTCAAATATCTAAGCTCTATCTGAGCTCTTGTTGTCAGATCTATGTAGTCTCTTCCAAAATCTTTTGAAATCTGGGCTATCTTGTTTGCTTGCTCATGATTTAATCTTCCGCCTGGAACTCTAATTCTCATCATAAACTCATTTGGAGTTGCTGGTTTATCAAAAATACCAAAGCATTTCAAAAAATAGCCTCTATCTTCCGCACTAATAGAGTCGTATCCGTCTTTTGCAAATTGTGTTATCTTTTCAAATACACTCGCTGGCATTTTAGTCTGTTTTAATTTTTCTATTTTATTTCTTTTTGTATCTCGCGTGTTAAAAGCTTTCTCTAGCGATTTCATGATCTTCCTTGCTGTTTTAATACAAAAATTATACTATTTATTTATATATTTTTAATCATATAGTTGTATATATTTTAACCAATCAAATGATTAAAAAAAGAAATAAAATCGCTATAATTCTAAAAATTTAAATATTAGGAGAGTATATGAGTTATGTAAAACCCGAACTTGTTGTCAAGCAGATGATAGCAGCAGGAGAGTATAAGGCAAAATTAAACGCAAAAGATTTATTGATAAGAGGTTCTCTCTCGGGAGCACTTTTAGGAGTTGCCACAACTTTGGCTATCACAGCTGCTACTCAAACACACATTCCGCTAGTCGGAGCTATCATATTTCCTGTTGGATTTGTGATGATTGTTCTACTTGGACTGGAACTCGTAACAGGAAGTTTTGCGCTTTTACCAACCGCCCTTGCTGAGAATAAAATCGGCTTTGGAAAGATGATTGCAAACTGGAGCTTGGTTTTTCTAGGCAATTTGATAGGAAGTATTATATATGCGGCACTTTTTGTTATAGTCACTACAAAATTTGGTCATATCGACTCGACTCCCGTGATCGAACTCATCAAAAAGATAGCCGAAGCAAAAACCATAGGATATGCCAAATTAGGTGCAGATGGCTTAGTGACGGTATTTACAAAAGCTATACTTTGTAACTGGATGGTAACTTTAGGCGTGGTCATGGCGCTGACTTCAACTTCAACAATTGGCAAAATATTTGCTATGTGGCTACCAATACTTACATTTTTCGCTCAAGGTTTTGAACACGCTGTTGTAAATATGTTCGTCATACCTGCAGGAATCATGCTTGGTGCTCATGTGAGCGTATCTCAATGGTGGCTATGGAATGAAATTCCCGTAACTCTAGGAAATATAGCCGGCGGAGTAGTTTTGACAGGCTTAGCCCTATATACCACACATCATAAGGCTAGTTAGTATTATCAAATTGATAGGTATTTTCATTGTAGTTTTCAACTAAAGTGCTAAAACATTTTGCCAACTCTTCTATGATTTGCGGGTTTGGCTTGATATATATTTTATTGCTTATTTTTGTCATTATGATTATATCTGCATCTTTTAACTCTTTTAAATGTCTGGATATCGTTGGCAGAGCAAAATCAAAATGCTCTGCTATCGTACTAACACAAGTAGCTTGGGCTATAATGTCTTCACTTGGTTTGCTCTTATCTATAGAACAAGCATATCCGCCTGTAAAAACATTTTTAAAAATCTTAAATCTAGTTTCATTTCCTAAAGCTTTAAAAATCTTGATTTTCTGTTTCATATCTAACATAGTTTTTGCCTTTATAAAATTATACATTAATATTAAGTATTTTGCAATTTAGCTAAATAAACTTGACAATAGAAAATAAATATTGTAAGATTTCAAATCTTATTTAGCAATTTCGCTAAATAAGATAATATTATATCCGAAGGACTAACATGCTAAAAAAATCTACTCTACTTCTTGCATTTGCCATATCTGTATTTGCACTGGAAATTCCAAAAAACCATATAGTCTCAACCTCTTGGTTGGATAAAAACATAGATGATAAAAACTTAGTCGTTATAGATACGAGAAGTACAAAAGCATATAAAAAATCTCACATAAAAGGCGCGGTAAATTATCCAAAAAAAGTCTGGTTCAGAGGAAAACTTGGAAATATACCAAAACTTCAAAACTCAATGCAACAAGTCCAAGATATGCTACAAAATGCCGGAGTTACTGAAAAAAGTCTTATTCTGTTTTATAGTGCCGGAACTAAAAATAAAGATTTTGCAGATGCAGTTAGCGGTATCTGGAACTTATGGCTATATGGTATGCAAAACAGTGTACTTTTAAATGGTGGCTTTGCAAAGTGGGTCTCTGAAAAAAAGAGTGTTACGGCAAAACTACCAAAAATAGCAAAAAGCGATATAGAATTAGATAGTTTTGACAAAAGCATAGTCGCATCTTTATATGACATAAATGAGGCTATGTATGATGACAATATACAGATAACAGACGCAAGAGTATCAAAATTTTACACAGGAATCGACAAGAAAAAATCTCTCGTAAGGCATGGAAGAATTCCAACAGCGAAATTGACACCTGTCATAAGATATACTAAAAAAACAGAAAGCTACTTTGAGCTTATCTCTGCCAAGGAAGCCAAAAAAACGCTATACAACAGTGGTTATGGCGTAGAGTTAGACAAGCCATTGATCACATACTGCAACACAGGGCATAAAGCAAGAGGTTTGTGGTTTGTGGCAAAATTTTTAGTCGGAATGAAAAATGTAAAAGTTTTTGATGGAAGTATGGTAGAGTATTCAAGAACAAATCTACCTATAGAGACTGGCGAACCAATGGAATAAATTTAGACTCTTATGGTAAAATACTAGCATCAAAGGGAGAAAATGCAAGTATTACTAATTCTTGGTCTTATTTTTGTGCTTGGTTCGCTTATGAAAGCATTTGTGCAAAAAATCAATATCTTAAATGTTGTCGGATACCTGATACTAGGCATCATCATAGGTCCAAGCGGATTTGATATCATTCCAAAAGAGTTTATAGACGGAAGTAATTTTATAATCGATATGTCCCTATCGCTTATATCTGTTCTTGTTGGAGCAAACTTGAGATACGATATCTTGAAAGATATGCTAAAGCAGATATTTACTATATCATTTTTTGAAGCTATGTTTACCTTTTTGTTTATAAGTATATCTTTTTATGTAATGTTTGACTTTTTAAACTTTAGTTTTGATAAAGAGTATCGCATCATAGCATCCATACTCTTTGGGGGACTTGCAACCGCAACTGCCCCCGCTACGATATTAGCAGTCAGCCATGAGATAAAAGCGAAAGGAAAATTCAACTCTTTTTTGCTTGGAATCGTAGCGATGGACAATGCCTTTGCACTTCTTTTTTTCAGCTTCATCGTTATAATTTCCAAAACATTTATGGATGCAAGTTCTATCGACCCTTCTATGTTTTTTAGCATAACAAAGACTGTCCTATTTTCGATATTAGTAGGCGCTCTAGGTGCTTTTATATCTGAGATCATCGATAGGGTTTTCAGAAAAAGCAAAGGTGTCAAAACAACTTCTACTCTTGGAATGATATTTATAACTTTTAGCGTCAGCCAATACTTCTCTTTGGAGCCTCTATTGGCTTCTTTAGTGATGGGAATCGTAGCTTCTAATCTTTCAAAAAATTTCTACCTTGTAAAAAAAGAGTTTGACAATCACCTCAAAGATATCATATTTTTACTATTTTTTACGATTTCGGCAATGCATCTAAATGTCTCATTTTTAACGCAAATGCCATTGGCTATCATCTTGTATGTCCTTTTTAGGATAGTCGGCAAAATTCTTGGAGTTTGGATTGGTTCAAAAATCTCAAATGCTGATGAAAATGTCGCAAAACATCTTGGGCTTGCTCTCTTTCCACAAGCAGGCATCGCTATAGGATTGGCACTTTCACTGCAGGATTTAACAGGTTTTGAGATAGTCGCTCCCATAATACTAAATATCATCATAGCTACAACCCTGATACATGAGCTAATCGGTCCATTTCTAACAAAATCAATTTTGATGAAATACTGCAAACACTCAGTCAAATAAGTATTTACAAACTTTGCTTGCTAGCAATCCTATTTTTAGCCATTCCATACAGAGTAATAACAATCCAAAAAACCTCTATCAAGAATGAGCCGAGATTAAAATGAACTAAAAGTGATATGATAAGTAAAATAGCACCTATTAGATTTAGAAACTGAAACCCAAGTGAATCATGCTCAGCTTTGTGCGTCTGAAGCAAAAAGTATGCGTATACGATAAACAACATACCTACAAAACCAATTATTTGAAAAATATCCATTTTACACCTCTTTAAAAAAAATGGATTATACAAGAAAAAAGTTTAAAAAGAGCAGACATAAAAGTTTATTTACTAAAAATTGCTATACTTTAAGATATGAAATCATTTACTCTTATTTATACTGCACTTTTTTGTGAGGCTAAAGCTATAATTGAGCATTTTGGTATGAATTTTATCCAAAAAAAACCTTATAGAGTGTATAATTCTGATGGTATTATATTGATCGTTGGTGGTATGGGTGCACAAAACACTACTCTACATGTAGAGGATATTTTTAAGCGATATAAGTTTAAAAAAGCTATAAACATAGGCATTGCAGGGTGCAAGGATCAAGATATAGATATAGGCTCTATTTTTTGCACAAATCATAAATTGGATGATTTGCCTCATCTCTCTCTTGGCTCACACAACAAACCAATTGAAGACCCAAAAGAGCTTGATACAACTCTAGTCGATATGGAAGCTGATAGTTTTTTGAGAGTTTGCAAAGAGTATATCAATAGCAAAAATATCTTTGTTTTTAAGGTCGTATCGGATCACTTAAGTGCTGATATACCAAAGAAAGAGTTTGTAGAAAAATTGGTAAAAAATAGTATAAAAAAGTGGGAAAAATATGCTTAAAGAGAAGTTTGAAAAAAATATACAAAGTACATACTTCAAAAGACTTGATGAAAAAACACAAAAGTTTATACAAGACAAAGCTCTTAAGTTTGGTTTTTCCTTTCAAGAACTCAAGCAACTCATAGATATGAGCATAGACTTTGAAATGTGGAACGAGAAGAGAGTTTATGATATTTGGATCGACAAAGAAAACAGAAAAAACACATTTAAAGAGATCAAAAGTGTATGGGAAGAGCTAAAAAACAGACCCAAAAGTTATAAAAATTTCTCCAAAGAGGCTCCATATAATCACTCAAGAAAGATAAGTTTCATAGAGTCTCAAAAAGATGGAATAGGGCTTGGACGATGTCCTGTGGCATCCCCAAAAACAAGATGTTGCAACCTCTACACTCTCGATGCGGTGGAGAGTTGTGGATTTGACTGTTCTTATTGCTCTATCCAGTCATTTTATAACGAAAATAAAATCGGATTTGATAAAAACTTTACACAAAAACTCAAAAATCTTAAACTTGACCCAAACAAACACTACCATATAGGCACAGGACAAAGTTCTGATTCACTTCTTTGGGGAAACAAAGAGGGTATCATGGATGCTCTTTTTGAATTTGCAAAAGCCAATCCAAATGTAATCTTGGAGCTAAAGAGTAAATCAAAAAACATAAAATACCTTTTAGAGAACAGTGTACCAAAAAATATCTTATGCACTTGGTCGCTCAATCCAACAACTATAGTAGAAAACGAAGAGCATTTGAGCGCATCACTAGATGAGAGGATAGAGTCTGCAAGAGCTTTAGCAGACAGGGGCGTGCTTGTTGGTTTTCACTTTCATCCGATAGTCGTATATGAAAATTATCTCAGTGAATATGCAAATATAGCCAAAAAATTGACTAAAGAGTTTAGCGCTGATGAAGTCGTACTTATCTCAATGGGAACTTTGACATTCATAAAACCAGTCATCAAGAAACTAAGACAGAGGGACTTTAAGAGTAAAATTTTACAAATGCCACTTGTTGATGCTAGCGGAAAATTTTCCTATCCACTTGAGACTAAAATAGAGATGTTTAAAAATCTTTATGAAGCTTTTAAACCGTGGCACAAAAAGGTATATTTTTACCTCTGCATGGAAGATCACGCTCTATGGAAAAAGGTTTTTGGATTTGAGTATAGCTCAAACGACGAAATGGAAAAAGATATGATAAATTCATATAAAAACTGCATAGAGGCAAAAGTTTGAAAACTGTCTTAATGAGTGGCTCAAGCAGTGGAATCGGTCAAGCTATAAGAGAAAAACTGGAAAATGAAAGTTATAGAGTATATGGCATCAGTAGGAATAATGGCGAGATAATATGTGATTTAACGGATACAAAAACCCTACATGTAGAGATCAAAAAGCTTCTTAAAACTACGGATATAAACCTGCTTATCAACTGTGCGGGAGTTGGTATCTTTAAGCCTCATGAGGAGATTTCACTCGAAAAGATAAACGAACTTATAGATGTAAATCTCAAAGCTCCAATCATTTTGATAAACTTGACTCTTAGAAGTCTGAAAAAAACAAAAGGTCATATCATCAACATCAGCTCAATAGAAGCTACCAAACACTCTAAATTTTCTGCTCTTTACACGGCCACCAAAAGTGGATTGAGAGATTTTAGTTTGTGCCTGTTTGAAGAGTTGAGAAGAGCAGAAGTCAGAGTGACAAACATAAATCCTGACATAACCAAAACTGCTTTTTTTGATAAATTAAATTTTGAGCCAACAGACGATAAAAAAACATACATAGAGCCGGATGTCATCGCCCAAAGTGTATTGCAAGCCATAAACTCGGAAGTTGTCATAACTGATATAACTATAAGAGCTCAAAAATTTGCAATAAAAAAGAGATAGATATGAAAACTGTTATTTTGCTTTTATCTCTATTTTGCTCCATACTTTTTGGAAGCGACACTTTAGCTCAGCTTATATCTAAAACGCCAGCCGGCTCAAAAATCCAACTTCCCAAAGGAGTTTTCAAGGGTCCAATCATCATAGACAAACCTCTTGTATTGGTTGGAATAGGCAAAGACAGCATCATTGAAAACGATGAAAAAGGGACGGTCATAACTATAAAAAGCTCAAATGTCACCATAAAAAATATACAAATCCAAAAGAGTGGACATCAAAGATATAGTTTTGACAGTGGCATCAAAGTTGAAAATTCTAGCAGTATCGGAATAGAAAACTGCACCATAAAAGATACTCTTTTTGGCATATATCTTTACAATACAAACCACTCTAAAATCCTGAACAATTTTATCACTTCATATGATGAAAAGGTCGTTGACAATAGAGGAGATGGCATAAGATTGTGGCAATCAAACGACAATGACATAGTCCAAAATCGCATATCGAATAGCAGAGATTTGTCTATATATAGATCAAACCACACGCTGATCAAAAACAACACTATCCAAAACAGCCGACATGCGATAATGATAAATATATGTAAAAATACCTATATAATCTCCAATAAAATCTTTTCAAATTACACGGGCATTATGAGCATGAATAATAAAAACTTATCTATAGAAAATAACACTATAACCAAAACTCATCTTAGTACTGGCACAGGAATAATGTTGAAAAATGGCAAAAAAATCTATATAACCCACAATAGCATAACAAACAATGCACAAGCTATATATATTGATTCAAGTACTTCAGAAATCGGCATGCAAAGATACATCACAGACAATAAAATCGCATACAACAACAGCGCTTTCCATTTTCACAATACAATTCAAAACAACACAATCAAAAACAATAATATAATTGGGAATCTTGAAGATGTCGTCAAAGATATAAGAGAACAAACCAGATATAAAAACCAGATAGAGTTGAACTATTGGGATAGATATATAGGATTTGACAAAAACAGAGACGGCATCAGCGACATACCATATCAGGTGCTAATATACTCAGACAAATTGTGGCAATTTGACCATCATTTAAAATTTTTTTACGGTACGCCTCTGCTTAGCATAATCGACTTCTTAGAAAAAATTGCACCATTTACAGAGCCCACCATACTGCTAGTAGATCCCAAACCAAAAACAAAACCCATAAAAACCGCTGGAACTACTCAACAAAATCCTTTGTAAGTGCCTTTAGTAAAAATATGCAGATAACTACTGCTCCGACTATCAAACCTATAATTTTATATTCCATCTTATCTCTCTTTCATACATTGTAGAAATTTTTTTACTTCATCTGTGTTGTTTATAATATAAAAATCCACAAATGCACTCTTCAAACCCGTAGAATCATCTTTGCTGCCATATATGGTGGCTTTAAGCGATATGTAAAAATCTTTATAATTTATCTGCAAATACTCCGGCACCATATAGTGTCCATAGGCATCTCCATCAAATTTTATCCAAAAATTTCCCATATCATCATTTAATTCATTTGCCAAATCTTCCGTTGGATCCTGATATAACCTCTTTTGTGCTAAAAATATCTCGTCTATCTTGCCTTTTTGATTGGCATGCAGTTTCCAAATACCATTTTTAACGGGATAGTAGTTATCTTTTTTCTTTAAAAAAGAGCCTGGCAGCAGATAGTAAACTTCACCTTGAATTTCTCTTTTTTTAAATTTTTTAAACTCTTTTGCATTTTTTCCAAAGTATTTTTCAAATTTCCCATTCACTAAGTCACCAAAATACTCACTTGCTGTTACATAGTTTTTACTGTTGTATTGATCCGCACAATCAGCACCAAATAATGAAATTGTCATAAATAACAAAGCTAATAAAAGTCTCATTTTTTACCTTTAAATAGAGCATTTATCTCTTTTACAAACTCAAGTGGATTTATAGCTTCTAAATACAACCTTATTCCAAAATGCAAATGTGGACCATTTACCCTGCCACTCTTTCCACTAAGACCGACTAGTTGCTTTTGCTTCACTTTTTCTCCAACTTTTACTAAAATCTTGCTAAGATGAAAATAGCAGCTATAGAGTCCGTCTCCATGATCGATAACAACTGAGCCACCAGAATAATATCTCTTACTAGCAATAACCACAACACCATCATTTGAAGCGATTATGGGGGTTCCGATTTTTGCCCTAAAATCTGTACCACTATGAAAACTTTTAAGAGTTTGATTGAACATCCTAGCATTGCCATAATCACTTGTTATCTTGGAATTTAAAGGCAATATAAAAGGTTTATTCCAGTATCTTTTGGGTGTAAAAGTTCCGTATATTTTCATGGCGTCTTTATACTCTTTATATATCTTTTTCAGTGCTTTTGGGTCTGGCTTTACCTTTGAATTTGCTACTTTTATACGCTCTTTTTTATAAGTTCCGGACTCTACATGTAGAGGTTTTTTTACATCATCAATATAAATAGCATAAACTCCGGGCTTTTGCCTGTATTTTATAGGTAGAAGTGAAAAATACCTACTCTTGTCCACTGGATTTTGAAAAACAGGAAGAGTATGGTTTTCAAATCTAACCGTACTATTGTTATCTAAGTTTATGAGTAGGACTTCTCCATTTTTAACCTCATAAGCATACAAAAATAGAGGCAGTAAAAAGAGTATAAATACTCTTCTCAAGCTTTACTCTTTTTTATGATTTCGTATGCTTCGTTTATCTCTTGAAGTTTTGCAGTGGCTTTTTCTATGATGGATTGACTAGCACCTTTTCCCATCAACAGATCAGGATGATTTTGCCTTACTAATTTTTTATATTTAGTCTTGATAGTAGCCATATCATCGCTTTTAGATGCTCCCAAAATCTCATAAGCATTTTGTAGAGTATTTACTTGGTTATTGTATCTATTTGCATAAAATGTCCTAAACTTACTTATGATATTTTCAAAGTCAGACTCTTTTATTCCTAAAGTATTTGCTATATCTTCACATATCATCCTTTCTTCATTTGTAAACTCATTGTCAATAAATGCGAGATTCAGAAGATACTCAAGCGTTGCCAATCTTTTTGGATAGTCATTTTTTGTCAGCTTCATATATTTTTGAGCTAATATTATAGTATTTTCAAAACTTTTTAACTCTCTTTTATATATCTCTTTCAACTTTTGCCTGACTTCAGTTTGATTTTCAAAAACGCTTGAGAGTTGAGTAAGAGTATTGCTTAGCAACTCTGCCTCAAGTTCGCTCACATGACCATCTGCCTTAGCAACTTTTGCCATCAATGAGATAAGTAGTCCAGCTTCATGGTCTTCTAAGTTTCCATTAAACTTCTGTTTTGCATCCACATTTATGTTATAACCATCACTCTTGTAGTTTCTAGTAAGCATATAAAATGCAAAAGCTACGATTAAAAATATTATAAACTTCAATATCTCTCCTATAAAGCGAAATCTGTATAATACTCAATCTGCTCTTTTTTGAGTATCCTTATAAAGTTCGTGCTTCCCTCCATGCCTGTTGGGAAACCTGCTGTTACTATATACTTGCCGTTTTTATCTATCGTTTTTTCTTTAACGAGTTCTGTCAAAACATTTGCTAGCATCATATTTAGATTTTGATTTTTTACGCACATCAAAGGCTTCAAACCCCAGACTATAGTCAATGCTCTTGCTGTTTTTTCATCATGTGTTACGGCAAATATGTCATTTCTGATTCTGTATCTCGCTAATTTTTGAGCCGATTTACCAGAGCTTGTTATAGATATGATAGCATTTACGCTAAGTTGCTCAGCCAATTTGGCAGTAGATGAGGATATGATATCTGTCTCATCCAAGAACTCATACCTATCAAACTTATCATAAGGATAAACCTCTTCTGTCTCTTTTATGGTGTTTGACATCACTTGAACAACATTTACGGGATTTGTTCCGATAGCACTCTCTTCACTCAGCATCACTGCATCTGTTCCGTCTAAAACTGCATTTGCCACATCACTTATCTCAGCTCTGGTTGCCATCTCGTTTTGCGCCATGGATAGAAGCATTTGGGTAGCAGTTATGACCGGCTTTGAAGCAGCATTTGCTTTTCTTATGATCCTCTTTTGTATACTTGGAACTTTGTAGTATGGAACTTCTATTCCCAAATCGCCACGAGCCACCATAACACCATCACTTGCTTTTAAAATTTCATCTATATTTTCAACTGCATCAAATTTTTCTATCTTCGCTATGACTCTTGAAGTTGAACCATACTCTTTTAGCAACTCTCTAACATGCAAGATATCTTGAGCATTTTGGACAAAAGAGATCGCTACAAAATCGACTCCATTTTGTGCACCCCATAATAGATCTTTTTCATCTTTTTGCGTTATAACATCTATATTTATCACAGTGTTTGGAAAATTCACACCTTTGTTAGATGAGAGTTTACCTTCATTTTCGATGAGCGTCTCTATGTTTTCACCTATCTTTACAACTTTTGCCTTTATATTTCCGTCATACAGATAGATGTATTCTCCCTCTTTCAGCATATCTAAAATACTTGGCTGATTTATGCTTAGGATATATCTGTTTTTATCTATCTGTTTTCCGACTATATCTTCTCTCGTAAATATAACTTCATCATTTGCCATAAGGTTAAAATCATTTTCTAATTTTCCAACTCTTATCTTTGGACCGCAGATATCTTGAAGTATGCCTACTCTTTTGTTGCTCTTTTTCTCTGCTACTCTTATATTGTCAAGTATATTTTTATGATATTCGTGAGTTCCATGGCTAAAATTAAGTCTAAAAACATTTACACCAGCTCTTATCAAACCCTCCAAAACCTCAACACTATCGCTAGATGGTCCCACTGTAGCTAGTATTTTCGTCTTTTTATTCATATTTCATCTCCT
>JALSKH010000094.1 GCA_026988975.1 Campylobacteraceae bacterium | reverse complement strand
AGAGAAAAAGTACAAAAGGTCAATGGCAAGAGCTTAGGAGTTTTCTAAGATTTGAATCCCCCTCTCTTGGAATCGGATACAATAAAAAAATCATGCCTTTCGCCCCAGGTTGCCAAGTAATAGGAACTATATTTAAATCAAAAAAAGTTGAAAAATTTCATGCTATGGCGATGGCAGGCTGGGATCCTCACACAACACAAAAAAAATCAAGAACTTGTGTGGATTGTCATTTTAACCCTGCATCTCTTGGACTTGGGCGAGGAAATCTCAATATAAAAGATGGAAATATAACATTTCAACCCATCTACAATTCAGTCCAAAGCGGTATGCCATTTTCTTATCCTATAGATGCTTTTGTCTCTCCAAAAGGCAAGCAGTTTCAAAGCACATCAAGAAAAGAGGCAAGAAGTTTTAATCTAAGTGAGTTAAAGAGGATTGTCGGCGCATACAAGTGTATCATTTGTCATAAAAGCTATAACGATAAAATATACAAAGATTTTAACAAATCAAAAAAACTCTTTTATAGTGGAAAAACAAAATGTTTAGATTAGTTGCTCTTTTCTGGTTATTAGCTGTTGGTTTGATAGCAAATGATACTTGCATAACCTGTCATCCAAAGGCCGCTGCAAATTGTAAAAAAAGTCTGCACTACACTCTGAAAAAAGCCATAAACATAACTAGAAATGCCTGGGGTATAAAGAAAAGCAATGTTACTCTGCAAACGATACCTCTACCTGCTACAAAGATAAAAAAAGTAAGTGATTTGGTAGATGATTTTTTAAGAAGAAAATGTTTAAAATGTCACCTAGGAAACAGAGCGAGTGGAGAAAAAGGGATGAAAAGAGGCAAAAATTGTCTAGCTTGCCACACTCCACATCAAAAATCAGGCAAATGCCAAAGAGGTAAAATCCCTATGAGCAAGTGCCTAAGTTGTCATAACAAAGAGTTTGTTGGAAGTGATTATCTAGGACTTTTTCCAAAAGATTATGACAAAAGTTACCGTGCGCCTCTCACAAAAGATGGCAGATACCCGCCAAAAAGATATGGCATAGATTTTCATCATTTAAGGAGTGATATTCACTTCCAAAAAGGCATGAGTTGTGTTGATTGCCACGATAAAGATGATATGCAAGGCATCAAAAAAGTTACATGTACAAAGTGCCATAAAAACCTGAGTCCAAAAAATCACACCTCTTTTCACACTAAATTAGCCTGTAGCACTTGCCACTCCTCTTGGAACAATAACTCTTACGAACTTTCAGTTTTCAGAGACGATACGAGTGATTATAAAAAATGGAAAAATCTCACACTTCAAGAAGATGGATATCTGACAAATTTTCTAAACAAAGCTATAAAAAGCAAGAAGAAAATTCCTCCGATGATGCCTGATTGGATAGCTCATAAGTTCAAAAAAGGTATCTGGTATAGTGGATATAGATACAAAAGATGGGAACACTTCAACTTAGCAAACTCAAAAGATCGCAGAATCATGATAATCCGTCCGCTATTTCAGTATCGCATCAGTTATAGAGATAAAAAAGGTAAAATGATTTTAGATGATGTAAGTGAAATCAATGGCAAAAAGATAGAAGTTTGGCTCCCTTTTTCTCCTCACACGATAAGCAAAAATGCAAAATCATGCGAAAGCTGTCACGAAAATCCTCTCATCATAAATCCAAAAAAAACAGGATATGAAGTACTAGATATGCAACTTCCAAACAACATAGTAAATGGCTCAAAACTAACAAAAAAACAGATAGAAAAAATGACCTCTAAAAGATACAAAAAGATTAGAGCCAAAATGCTTTTTGGCTCTAAGAAGATTAACTGAAAAAGATTAACTAAAAAAAAGCTTATTTATCATCACTATGGCAACTGCACTTGTTGCTATATATTTGACTGAAAAGTACCACAAGTTAAACACAGTTTCACTCATATACTTTGACAATACCGCATGCACTCTGCTTCTTGGCATAACAAAACCAACGAAGAACGCTATAATCATTCCACCCAAAGGCAAGAGTATGGCTGAACTCAAATAGTCAAGTATATCGAAATATCCCTTTCCAAAATAGGTAAAATAGTGTGAATAAACTTTGACATTTGAGAAAATCGCCATAATTCCAAAGATATATGTTATTATTGATATAAGGGTTAAAGACTTTGCTCTTGACATGTTAAACCTATTTATCAAATATAAGGCTGTCGGCTCTACTATGGAAACCGCTGATGTGATTCCGGCAAAGGCAAGTGCTACAAAAAATGATATAGATATAACATTTCCCAGAACTCCCAACTGTGAAAACAGAGCAGGAAGAGATATAAAGACCAATCCTGGACCTTGTGATGGTTTAGCATTGAAATGAAAGATAAATGTAAAGATAATGATACCAGCTCCAAGTGCTATCAGAGTATCAATCACGGCTACCATAAACGAAGATTTTACTATATTTTCATTTTTAGGCAATGATGCTGCGTAAGTCATGATGGTTCCCATACCCAAAGAGAGTGTAAAAAATGCATGTCCGACTGCTTTTAGTATAGAAGTTCCTGTCAGTTTCGACCAATCAGGATAAAATAGAAAATACAGAGCATCTTTAAAACCATCTAGGCTCATAGAGTAGAAAAATAGTGCCAATAAAATTATAACCAGCAAAGGCATCAATATGACATTTACCTTTTCAATTCCTCTCTTAACACCTCTTACAACGATCCACACAGTTAGAAAAAATGCCATGTTGAAAAATATAAACTGTTGAAACCACTCTACTCCAACCATGCCACCAAAAAGGCTACCGGCACTTTCAACGCTAGTTGGCAATGAAGAGAAAGATAAAAAAATGTACTTGAAAATCCAACCTATCACGATAGTATAGAAAGAGAGTATCAATATCCCAGTAATCACCATAAAACCGGCATATTTCCAAAGGTTTCCATGTTTTGGAGCCAACTCTTCAAACGCACTAACGCTATCGCCTCTAGATATTCTACCCATAAGAACTTCAGCTATAAATATAGACAACCCGATAAATACCACAGTCAAAAGATATATAAGAACAAATGCTCCACCACCATTTTGACCAGCCATATAAGGAAATTTCCAGATATTTCCAAGCCCTACAGCACTGCCTGCTGCTGCCATTATAAAACCAATTTTACCAAATCTTGCTGCTTCCAAAATAGACTCCCAAAAATATTAAATTCGAGATTTTATCGAAGAGCAACACAATAGAACTTAAAAAAAATAATATAACTTTTTTATTAATAATAAGTGCAAATAGATTCACAAGATACTAAGTAAACAAAAAATAGATAATTTAATAGGATTATAAGAGATTTTAGTCACAAGTTATTTGGGCACAATCTAAAATTAAATCTTCTGAAACATCGTATTCTAAGGGGTAAGAAGGATATGGTGTCAAGAGGGAGACTTGAACTCCCGACCTCCGGCTTATGAGACCAGCGCTCTAACCAGCTGAGCTACCTTGACACTTTAAAGGACGAAATTATACATCTTCATAACTTATAAATTGGTTAACTCAAAAAATAATAATTTACTATCTATTTTTAATTGGCTTTATCTTGAATATGGATTAATTGACAGTTAAAATAGTTTAGTCTATAGCACTAAAGTATTTTAACATTTATGGTAAAAATCTTGACATTTAAGTTTAATTTGTGTAAAATTCTGTCACTCAAAGATAAAGAGTGCTAAAAATTAAAAATCTACTAAAAGGATGTATCATGACATTTCAACCATTAGGAGAGAGAGTTCTTCTTGAAAGAATTGAAGAACCAACTAAAACTGCGACAGGGATTATCATTCCTGACAATGCTAAAGAGAAACCTTTAAGTGGTAAAGTTATCTCAATCAGCAAAGAGATCGAAGATGAAGGCGTTATCAGTGTAGGAGATAGTGTAATTTTTGCTAAATACGCTGGAACTGAGCTAACACTTGATGGCAAAGAGTACTTGGTAATGAATCAAGACGAGATTTTAGGAATATTAAAATAAGGGGTTAAAAATGGCAAAAGAGATATATTATTCAGACAAAGCAAGAAATGCTCTTTATGAGGGTGTTAGAAAATTAAATGATGCTGTAAAAGTTACAATGGGACCTAGAGGAAGAAATGTTCTTCTTCAAAAAAGTTTTGGAGCTCCAAGCATCACAAAAGATGGTGTGAGCGTTGCAAAAGAGATAGAACTAGCTGATACTGTTGAAAACATGGGTGCGCAACTTGTAAAAGAGGTTGCTAGCAAAACTGCTGATGAAGCAGGTGATGGTACAACAACTGCGACAGTTTTAGCAAACTCAATATTTAAAGAAGGTCTTAGAAACATAACTGCCGGCGCAAATCCAATCGAAGTAAAAAGAGGTATGGATAAAGCTGCTGAAGTGATTATGAATGAGCTTAAAAATGAAGCCAAGAAAGTAAAAGACAAAAAAGAGATTGCCCAAGTTGCGACTATTTCGGCAAACTCTGATGCTGTTATCGGTGAATTGATTGCGGAAGCTATGGATAAAGTAGGCAAAGATGGCGTCATAACTGTAGAAGAGGCAAAAGGCATCAATGATGAGCTAGATGTTGTTGAAGGTATGCAATTTGACAGAGGTTATCTATCTCCATATTTTGCAACAAATACTGAAAAGATGGAAACTGTTCTTGAAAATCCATATATCTTACTATATGACAAAAAGATTTCAAACCTAAAAGACCTTCTTCCTGTTCTTGAGCAAGTTCAAAAGAGTGGAAAACCTCTTCTTATCATCGCTGAAGATATAGAGGGTGAAGCACTTGCAACTTTGGTTGTAAACAAATTAAGAGGCGTATTGAACATAGCTGCTGTAAAAGCACCTGGTTTTGGCGATAGAAGAAAAGCAATGCTTGAAGATATCGCAATCCTAACTGGTGGTGAAGTTATCAGCGAAGAGCTCGGAAGAACACTAGAGAGTGCTACTATGGATGACTTAGGTGTAGCCTCTTCAGTTGTTATAGACAAAGACAATACAACAGTAGTAAATGGCGCTGGAGACAAAGAGAAGATAGATGCTAGAGTTGGTCAAATCAAAGCTCAAATAGAAGAGACTTCAAGTGATTATGACAAAGAAAAACTTCAAGAGAGACTTGCAAAACTTAGTGGTGGCGTGGCTGTTATCAAAGTAGGAGCTGCAACTGAAACTGAAATGAAAGAGAAAAAAGATAGAGTTGACGATGCACTAAGTGCTACAAAAGCAGCTGTTGAAGAGGGTATCGTCATAGGTGGTGGCGCTGCACTTTTATATGCTAGCTCAAAAGTAGATCTTAACTTAAGTGGAGATGAAGAGATTGGTGCCCAAATCGTAAACAGAGCTATCACAGCTCCATTAAAGCAAATAGCTACAAATGCTGGATATGATGCTGGCGTAGTAGTAAGTAAGATTTTAGAAAGCAACGATAAAAATATAGGATTCAATGCAGCAACTGGTGAATATGTAGATATGTTCAAAGCTGGCATCGTTGATCCTGTAAAAGTTGAAAGAGTAGCCCTTAAAAATGCTATCTCAGTTGCAAGTATGCTTCTAACAACAGAAGCTACAGTAAGCGACATAAAAGAAGAAAAATCGGCAGCTCCTGCTATGCCAGACATGGGCGGCATGGGCGGAATGCCAGGCATGATGTAACACAAAACAAAAACCTACATGTAGAGCCATTTGCATGTAGGTTTTAAAAAATCTATTTTTTTGCTATAATTGTATAATTGACCTTACGCACTATAAGCACACCTAGGTGTGCTTATAGTGCGTAAGGTCAATTAATAAAAAAGGAGTTATAGGGCAAATGTCAAATCTACATGCTATAACTTCATTTTTTAAAAACTCACATATCACACTTGAAACAAAGCTTCTTTTGCAAGATAACAAGCCTTGTCACTGTAACTGTATCTTTAGGCTTAAGGCTAGATTGATACTTCTTTTAAATACATTTATCCCTCGATGTCCGTATTATTGTACATATTTCGCTTTTAGGCGAACTGGTGTACACCCTCCTTTGACTTATTAATTTTCACACAATTTCACAATATTTAAAAAATTAATAAAACAGGAAATAACTATGTCAAAAAATTATATAGTAGGCTTTCCAAGAATCGGAGAGCAAAGAGAATTAAAAAAAGCATTGGAGAGTTTTTGGGCCAAAAAAATCCCATTTGATGAAGTAGAAAAAGTAGCAAGCAAACTAAAAAAGAGACACTGGTTATATCAAAAAGATGCAGGTATAGAGCATATAAGTTCAAACGATTTCTCACTCTATGATAATATGCTAGATACGAGCATTATGCTAGGCGCAATTCCGCAAAGATTTAAGCAGTTAGAGGGTGAAGAGTTATATTTTGCTATGGCTAGAGGTGATAAAAACAGTGTCGCCATGGAGATGACAAAGTGGTTCAATACAAACTATCACTATATAGTCCCTGAACTCTCTCCTGAAGATAACTACATAGCAAATTCTAAAAAGATAGTTCAAGAGTTTAATGAAGCAAAAGATATAGGCATAAAAACAAAGATCAACCTCATCGGTCCTATCACTTATCTTGGTCTCTCAAAAAGAACTGATGGTGGCGATACTTATGAATTTTTAAGTAAAATTTTACCAATTTATGAACAAATCATAAAAGAGATAAGCCTATTAGATAACGATATAGTCATACAGATTGATGAGCCAATTTTTGTAAAAGATTTAGAGCCAAAAGTCTTAAGTCTTATAAAACCAACTTATGACAAACTTGCAAATGTATCTCTACATGTAAAGATTGTGGTAAGCACATATTTTGAGAATTCAAATGAAGCAACTAAAATCTTAGTAAACACTCCTATTTGGGCACTGGGGCTGGATTTTGTACATGGTGAAGAAAATCTAAAAAGCCTTGAAATCATAGAAAAAAGCGGTAAAAAGCTGATTGCCGGCGTGGTTGATGGTAGAAATATCTGGAAAAATGATATAAATAAAACTATTTTGCTTTTAGAAGATATAGCCAAAAGCATAAAAAAAGATGACATCATCATAGGCTCTTCGTGTTCACTTCTTCACACTCCTTTTTCTTTAAAATACGAGACAAAAATGGATAATGAGATTAAAGAGTGGTTGAGTTACACAGTTGAAAAATTGGATGAAATATCTCTCATATCAAAGCTGTTTTTTGATGGTCTTGACTCTTTAGAAGACAAAGACAAGATAGCACTAAAGAACAATAAAGAGGCAAACTTAAGCAGAAGAACATCTACAAAGATACATGACAAAGAGGTGCAAAACAGAGTAAAAAATCTTGAAAAAATCCAAAGAGATGGAGATTTTAAAGAGAGGATAAAACTCCAAAGAGAGATTTTGAAGTACAAAGATTTAGCCACGACGACTATCGGCTCATTTCCTCAAACAGATGAGATCAGAAAAGCCAGGCGAGAGTACAAAAACAGACTAATCTCAAAAGATGAGTATGAAAAAGCGATGAAGGACTATATAGACGAGTGCGTATCGTTTCAAGATGAGATAGGTTTGGAAGTTTTAGTTCACGGTGAGCCCGAGAGAAATGATATGGTTGAGTATTTTGGTGAGCAGTTAAAGGGTTATGGATTTAGTCAAAATGGCTGGGTACAGAGTTATGGCAGTAGATGTGTAAAGCCTCCATTTATATACGGAGATATAAGCAGACCAAAGCCCATGACAGTAGATTGGATAACCTATGCACAGAGCAAAACACAAAAGATCATGAAGGGTATGCTGACTGGATCGGTAACTATACTGAACTGGTCATTTGTTAGAGACGACATGCCACGAGACGAGGTTTCAAAGCAGATTGCTATCGCTATAAATAATGAAGTAGATGACCTCCAAAAAGCGGGCATTAAGATCATTCAAGTCGATGAAGCAGCCTTTAAAGAGGGCTACCCTCTGCGAAACAGTAAGATACCATCATATGAAAAATGGGCAGTTGAAAACTTCAAGCTTTGCGTCAGTAGTGCAAAAGAGCAGACTCAAATCCACACGCATATGTGTTATAGTGAGTTTAACGACATCATCAAAACCATAGAAGCCATGGATGCTGATGTCATCACAATAGAGACAGCACGAAGCGGAAATGAGCTTTTGAAAATCTTCAAAAAAGTAGGATACAAACAAGAAGTTGGACCAGGAGTTTACGACATCCACTCTCCTAGAGTGCCAAGTGTTGAAGAGATAGTAAAACAGATAGAGTTACTGCTTGTTGTCTTGCCAAAAGAGCAGCTATGGATCAATCCTGATTGCGGCTTGAAAACTAGAAAATGGGAAGAGGTAAAACCTAGTCTAAAAAATATGGTTGAAGCTGTGAAAATAGTAAGAGAGAGACTAAAATAACAATCTAAAAGGCATCTTTCAAGATGCCTTCTTCTCTACATAATTATCAACAACCCACTGTGAAAATGGTATAGACGATGTAAAGGCTGGGCTTACTGCATTCAGTACATGTATGCTCACGCCATCACCCTCCACTACAAAATCCTGTACCAATTCAAGCGTCGTGGTATCTAAAAGTTGGGCTCTGATTCCAGGCGTACTCCAAGAGTCGAAACCACTCATATCTAAAGGTTTCGTTAATCCTTTTGCTAGATTTAAAAGATATGATTTTGAGTATTTTTTCACTTCGCTTATGGCTAGATTTCTAAAACCAAAAGCATTTGTCAAAAAAAGTTTCGCTTCATAATATAGTATTTGAATCATTTCAGATAGATTAAAATTATCAAATCCTTTATAATTTTCTCTCCAAAAAGCTGGAATCGCCGTTGGTCCAATTTTACTGTCATCTTCAACCGCATATGTGTAGTGAACACCCAAAAATGGATTTGCAAGATTTGGCACAGGATAGACATTTGTCTCTAGACCGCATACATTGTGCTTATCTTTTAGATAGATTCCCTTAAAAGGGATAATCACATACTTATCTCCAAAACCAAAATCTTTAGCAATCTCATCAGCATAAAGACCAGCACAATTTATCAGCTTTTTGAACCTCATCGCACCTCTGCTTGTCTCTATCTCGTACTCATAATTTCTCTTTATATAAGCAGTAGAAGTCAAAACCTCTACACCTAAATTCTGCACTACTTTTTTGAACTCCAAAGTGACTTCTCTTGGATCTATAGTTGCTGTTGTGGGTGAAAAAAGAGCCTTTTTGTGGGTTTTTATGAGTGGAAATTTTTCATTAAGTTCATCTTCACTCAACCAACTAAGCTCCACTCCATTTGCATCCCCTCTTCTCTTTAGCTCCTCTAAACCTTCTACTTCTTCACTATTTTGCGCAACTACCACTTTCGCACACTCATTTATGCGAAGATTATGCTCCTTGCAAAATCTGTGCATACTAGCATTGCCCTCTTTTGTAAATTTTGCTTTGAGAGAATCAGCACTATAGTAAAATCCTGCATGCAAAACACCACTGTTTCTACCACTGCTGTGCATTGCCACTTCACTCTCTTTTTCTATAAGAACAATGCTTGCATCTTTAAATCTCGTTTTTAACTCTCTTGCAACATTTAGTCCGATAATTCCCCCGCCGATTATGAGATAATCATACATGTAGAGCCTCCAGACTCTTTTTGTATCTATATTTATGCAAAAACATTGCTATAGCAAAAACTACAACTCCGACGATATTTGTCACTTGAATCAAACCAAAATAGTTCTCTATGTGAAATATCTCATCTTGAGAAAAGAAAAGTATAGTAGCGATAGCAAAAAGAGCTCTTTCGAACAGAGTCATTTTCATATCCCAAAAGCCTTCAGAAACTGCTGCTATCCCTAAGAACCCAGGAATTGCAAAAGCAAATACTTCAAACTTTTCTGGCCATGTACCAGTTATCAATGGACTAAATGCAAAAAGTAACGGCATGATATAAAATGCTTTTCCTAAAGACAATGCCCTAAAACCAGTCTTCATAGGAGGAGTCCCTGCTATCGCTGCTCCTGCAAATGCAGCTAGACAAACTGGTGGCGTAAGATTAGATACTTGAGCCAACCAAAAGACCATCAAGTGCGCAGAAAGTAGATACATCGTCGCTTGAGGAACGCTGATACCTGCACTAACTAGTGCTGCAGTCGCGGGATCTAGCATCAAACCTACTAGTGCTGGGGCTGAAAGGACAACCAATACAACATAAGCCGCCGTTGTAGGAAGTCCCATGCCAAGCACTATAGCAGCTACTGATACAAGCATCAAAGCTATAAAAAGATTGCTATGAGACCACTCTATTATAAGCTGTGAAAGAGTTATACCGATTCCGGAGATATTTATCACTCCAACTATGATTCCTATGCTTACAAGTAGCGTTCCTGTGACCACCATATTTTGTGCGCCACTAGCTAACGCTTCTAGTATAAGTCTAAAATTCATCCTCTTTGTTTTAGTTAAATATGAAGCTCCTACTATCGCTACCATCGAAATCCCAGCTGCATATGTAGGAGTAAATCCATATATCAAAAGAAATACCAACACCGTAATCGGTATCAAAAAGTGAAAACCTTCCCTTACAATAGGCCAAGCTTTTTTATCCACCTTTTCTGCCTCGATATTATACTTTTTAGCATGTATATGGATGTAAAAAGATATAGATATAAAATACAAAATAGCAGGCAATATCGATAAAACTATGATAGTAGAGTACGCTATCTGAGTCATCTGAGCCATTATGAAAGCTCCCGCACCCATGATAGGAGGCATTATCTGCCCACCTGTACTAGCACTCGTCTCTATAGAAGCTGCGAACATCGGTTGAAATTTTGCTTTTTTCATCATAGGAATTGTGATGGAACCTGTTGAGACAACATTTGCCACGGCACTTCCTGAAATAGTTCCCATAAGGGCTGAGCTAAAAAGAGCTACATGCCCAGTTCCCCCTTTAAATCTTGAAGTTGCAACTGAAGCAAGTTCTACGATAAAATCTCCCGCTCCACTCTTCATCAAGAAAGCTGAAAAAAGTATAAACATAAATACATATGTAGCTGAAATCGTAGCAATCGGACCAAATGGACCCTCGCCTGTATAGTACATTCTATACAAAAACCTCTCTATACCCATACCACCAAAGGCAAAAACTCCTGTTAAATATTTACCAAAAAAGAGCAGATAACCAATGGCGATAATGATCATAACAGGTATGATAAAACCTGTAGTTCTCCTTAGTATCTCTATGGCTACAAAGATAGTAACACCAGCATAAAAGAGATCTGATGGGCGCATATTGCTGTTCGCCACAGCGTAAAAACTATCTTCAAAAAATACCATATACATAACAATACTCGAAGCAAGGAGAGCTAAAAATATATCGTATATAGGTATGATATCTTTAGAAGAGTGTTTGGATACCCTAAATGTTAAAAAACCTAAAGATGCTAGAAGTGAAAAATGGGCTGCATTAAACCTTAGATTGCTGATTCCGCCCCAAATGTTGATATAAAAGTGAAAAAGTGCGATAAATATGGCATAAACAAAAATAAACTTACTTAAATGTTCTCTGCTCATTGTAATTTCTCCTAAAAGTTTGAGTGTATGATTGGCTCCTTTAGAAACTATTTCGTGAGGCTCAGACCAACGGGAGGATTTGCCTCTAAGAAATAGTTTTTAAAGGAGCCAATCATATGTGGCGAATCTCTTCGCCACATTTTTGAATCCTATTTTGCTATCAATCTTGTTGGGATTTTTAAACCCATCTCTTTGTAGTACTTAGCAGCTCCTGGATGGAGTGGCATAGGAAGACCATCTATCGCTTTTTGTAAACTCATAGCTAGTGTAGCTTTGTGTACTGAGTGCAAGAAAGGCAGATTTTCATATATAGTTTTTGTCAAAAGATATACAGTCTCTACTGGTGTATCTTTTGCAACAACCAATAGATTTGGTTGTGCTATCGTATGAACATCCTTAGTTTGTCCCGGATAAGTTCCCGCTTTTATAGTAAAAGGAGACCAAACAGGGTAACTTGCATCTATAGTCTTTAGATTGTCAGCATTAAACTCTAAGATTTTAATCTTATCTGCACCGATTGTTGCAAAAGCATTTGTAACTGCACTTGTTGGAGGACCAGAAGGTGTGTTCATACCGCCAATCTTTCCATCTTGAAGAGCAGTTGAGCTAGGGCTATAACCTAAGTATTGGATATTCATTTTATTATAATCAATACCTAATGATTTCATGATAGTCTCAGCTGAAACTCTACTACCTGAGTTTCTACCACCTATAGAAAATCTCTCGCCATATAGATTTTTAAGATCCATTATATTGCCGGTTTTTGCATATTTGTTATAAACAGTGAACTGCTCAACATTTTGCCATAGCATTGAAACTGATCTTAGGTTTACTTTCGGCTTGCCTTCATATTTGCCTTTTCCCTGCCAAGCCATTGAACCAAAAAGACCTTGGATAATAGCAAAGTTAACTTCACCCTTGTCTATCATATCTATATTTTCACTGCTTCCTGCGCTTGTCATAGCAGAAAAAGTCATCTTGTGCTTTTTAGCAAGTTTCAGACTCGCGATAGTGGCAATACCAACTCCAACAGGATAATAAGTTCCACCTGTACTAGCTGTTGCTATTATATACTTCTTCTCTTTTGGTGCAGCATTTAGTGTACCAACCAATGAAACAGCAACCGCTGTTGTGACTAAAACTCTTTTGAGTAATTTACTTTTGCTCATATATGCTCCTTTTTGTAATTTTACGAACATTATATCACAAAAAGTTTCAAAATAGTTTTAATATTGTTTAATTTTTTGTATTTTTTTTCAGACTGTTACAAATCTACACTATTTTTTCTCTACAGTATAGCCTTGACCCTTTAGCGAGAGTATAAAATCATTTGAAGAGATTTTATCTTTCAATCTTTTCATAACTGTTCTAAAGGTAGTATCTGATTTATTTTCATCATTCCAAAGTGCAAGTTTACACTCTTTTATGGTGACTATTTTTCCGATATTTCTAAGCAGTATATCTAAAAGTTGTGTCTCTTTTTTCGACAGTTTTACAAGTGTTGAGTCGAAATATAGCAGTTTTTGTGTTAGTGAATATCTGTAGTTTTTGTTAATCCTAAGTAGTTTCTCTTCTGTGCTATTTTTTTTCTCTTTTAAAACTTCTATCTTTGCTTTTTTGAGGATTTCCATCATATTATCAACATTTATAGGCTTCACAAAATACCCCAAAACTCTAAAGTTTATGGATCTTAGGAGCTTATCTTCATCTTTATAAGCAGATACAATTATGAACTTTTGATTGTGGATAAGCTCTAGCATTTTCTCTATCATATCCATTCCATCAAGACGAGGCATCTTTATATCGGTCAATACCAAATCAAAATATTTACCATTTTTAAGTTCATCTTCAAAGATATCCAACCCATCTTGTCCATCAGCAGCCACAACAACATCTTCAAAAATTGTATTTAGATAAAAGCTCAAAATTTCTCTTGCATCAACCTCATCTTCGACTAGCAATACTCTCGTTGTGTCCATTTTATTCCTCCACCGGAAGAGTAATCGTAAACTTTACTCCACCTTTTATATTGTCTATTTTAATGATACCTAGCATACTGTTTTCTATGATCATCTTAGTCATATACAGACCGATTCCTGTTCCTTGTTTTTCAAATTTGGTTGTAAAATATGGCTCAAAAATTCTATCTATGATCTTCTCTTTGATCTCTCCGCCATTATTTGAGATAACTATCTCGTAACTTTTTTTTGTTTTTCTACCAACTACTGAGATATTACCTTTAAATTCCTTATCTTTCTCTTTTATCTGTAAAATTGCATCTTTTGCATTTGATATTATATTTAAAACTGCCTGCTTAAACTCATTTTCAAAACTATTTAGCATAAAATCCTCAACCTCTATCTCCATACCTATATCTTTTTGCTCTAGTTTCGTACTCATTATATCTATAGTTGAAAGAAGAGCACTCTTGATAGAAAATTTTGATCTTTGCTTGCTTGGTTTATAGAAGTTTCTAAAGTCATCGATGGTATGAGACATATACTCTATCTGTTTTTTGCCTTTGTCTAGATATTTGCTAATCATATCTCTGTTTAACTTTTGATTTTCAAAATTGTCCCTTACAAAGTGCAATATAAGTGAGATATTATTTAAAGGTTGTCTCCATTGGTGCGCTATTGCCCCTATCATCTCACCCATGGCTGCTAGTTTATTTTGTTGTACTAAAAGCCTATCTTTTGCGATATTTTTATCTACTTCCTCTTTTACTCTAAACTCCAACTCCTGTTCACTCTGTTTTATAGCCGTTATATCATATATGTAACCATACAAATCTGTTACATGTCCAAAATCATCTTTTATAAAAATAGCATGAGAAAAAACCCACTTAAAAGAGTCATCATCTATACTTCTTATCCTATATGTACAAGAAAAACTCTCCAAACCATTTTCGATATGCTCTCTTAGCGAACTAAGAACCATATCTAAATCATCTTTATATATAATATCAGCATACATTATGTTTTTTTGAAGCAAATCGTCCGGCATATATCCAAATTTTGAGATACTTTGAGAAACAAAAGTAACTGTAAGATTTTCATCATTAAGCCATCTAAGCAAGACGATATCTCCCTCTTTTACCAACCTATTTGTGTCTTCTAGTGACCTCTCTATCCTCTTTCTTTCTACTATATTCATAGCCATCATCAAAAGTCTCTCAGGCTTATTTAATTCATCGAAAAAGATTTTACCTCTTGAAAGCGTCCATTTGTATCTATTTAACTTCGTTTTGAGTCTATACTCAGCCATAAAATGCTCTTTTTTACCACTTATATGCTCATCCATTCTTTTTATAACACTATCTCTGTCATCCTTGTGTATCAAAGAGAGCCACTCGTTATAAGATTTTATATCACCCCTTTTATATCCAAACATACTCAACCATGTATTTGAAAAAAATATCTTTCCTGTTTTAAAATTTATATCCCAAAGACCATCATTTGTGGCTATTATGGCTAATTCATACCTCTCTTTCCATTTACTAAGCAGCATATTTTTTGTTTCAAATCTTTTATTGTAAGTTGAAAATATTTTTTTGATAAAATTAGCAAAAGAGAGTGATGAGAAGATAAGTATGAGAGTAAAGGCTATGATTATCATCTTTGCAGCTCTTATTTTGCTTTGGAACTCTTTTTGAATTTTCTGTTTTTCTTTAACATAAGCATCTTTGATGAAATTCCTATTTACCTTCAATCCAATACCAAAGCCATATTTGTCAAAATTATAGAAATTTTGTTTTTGAAGAACTGGCTCTGTTTTGTTGGGATCGATTTTAGACAAAACGGCTTTTAAACCGCTCCATTTTGTATGATTAAAATAGTTAAAAAAATACCTCTCATTATAATCATAAAAATAGAAATAGTACTCTCCATCCTTTTTAAAATCATCTCTAATAGAGTTAAAAAATGTTTTAGCAGTAAATTTTTTCAAATCATCAGAGACAGAAAAAGCCCCGATATACCAATCTAATTTTTTTATATATTCAAAATAGTTTACTTGTATAGTCTGTTTCAGATCATTTTTCCAGTAAAAACTGCTCTTCTGACCTTGAGAAGCTATATATAGAAGCGTTAAGTATAGTGATTTTTGATTGTTATAGTTATTGAAGATGAGTTTTTGGATATCTTTTATAGCATCCAAGCCATACAATACACTTAGATTTTCTCTTTTGAAAACAACAAATTTAATATCTCGCTTAAACTCCATATCTTTTAAAAAAGGCTTTACTGACTCTACAGTAATCTCTTTGTTATCTACCTCCAAACCATGTATAACACCTTCGATCTCGTGTACATGTAACTGCATATCTTTTTCTACATTTTTAAAATGCTTATCAACTTTGTCTATGTTTTTGATTATATAGTTTTGCAGTTTTTTACTATTGTTGTAACTTTGCTGAAGTTTTGATTTTTGAGAAATCAAATCAAGTTGGGATTTTCTGTCAAAATTCAATATCAAAGATGAGACAACAAAAGATACCGCAGAAAGAAGCAAAATGAAAAATACAGGAAAATACAGAAGTATCTTCTCTATGTCCTTTAATCTATATAGATGTCTTGATTTCCTAAACAAAATCTATCCTTAAATTATTTAATAGTATAATACCACAAATATATTTAGAGGATAGAGATATGGGAAGAGCTTTTGAGTATAGAAAAGCGGCAAAGATGAAAAGATGGGGAAATATGTCAAGAGTATTTCCAAGATTAGGCAGAAGTATTACGATGGCTGCAAAAGAGGGCGGGTGCGATCCTGAAAGCAACGCAAAGCTAAGAACAGCCATACTAAATGCAAAAGCTGAAAATATGCCAAAAGACAATATAGAAGCGGCCATAAAAAGAGCTAACAGCAAAGATGCAGCAACTTTAAGCGAGATAACATACGAAGGCAAAGGACCTCATGGGTCACTCTTTTTTGTAGAGTGCGCAACAGACAATCCAACAAGAACCGTAGCCAAAGTAAAATTTAACTTCAAAAAAAGTGGCGCAGAGATGCTAAATAACGGCTCACTTGATTTTATGTTTTCAAGAAAAGCAGTTTTTGAGTTTGACAAAACTGAAGATATGGATTTAGATGAAATCGAGCTAGAACTAATAGATGCCGGACTAGAAGAGATAGAGGAAGAGGATGGACTCGTACTGATTCACGGAGACTACAAAGACTTTGGAAATCTATCACATGCTCTTGAAAGTCTAAAAATAGATGTAAAAAAAGCAACCCTAGAGAGAATAGCAAACACTCC
>JALSKH010000093.1 GCA_026988975.1 Campylobacteraceae bacterium | reverse complement strand
TCGGATGAAACTTACTATAGAGTTGGTATAAATGAAGAGAAAAACTGGATAACAGTCGGAGGAATCAGATCCACCGGACTCACCTCTTCTTTAGGTTTGGCAAAACATATATTTGAATTAAATGATACAAAATATGAGAAAAATCCAAAAGCAGATACAAAAGTAACTATCACAAACATCAGTGAATTTGCGCCAAGAGAGTATCAAAAAGAGGATTATGGGAAAATCGTATGCCACTGCGAATGCGTCACCGAAAAAGAGATAAGAGATGCTTGTCATGGTGAAAGCGGTGCAGGAAACATAGGTGGACTAAAAAGAAGAACAAGGGCTATGATGGGAAGATGTCAAGGCTTCAACTGCGAAGCCGCCGTCACTCAAATCTGTAAAAATGAGGTGCAAAATGGTTGATATAAACATTGCTATCATAGGAGCAGGACCTGCGGGACTGAGCGCGGCGCTGGAGCTAAAAAAACTAGGTTTTGATGATTTGGTTGTATTTGAAAGAGAAGATGAAGCAGGCGGAACACCGAGGCATTGTGGGCATCTAGGCTTTGGAATGTTTGAATTCAAGCAAGTTTTAAGTGGTCCAAATTATGCAAAAAAATTAGCTGAAAAAGCCGCACAAAAAGGGATAAATGTACAACTAAAATCAACTTTGGTTAAAGTCGAAGATGGTATTTTAACCTTCAGCACGCCAGAGGGCGTCAAACAATACAAGCCTACATGTACACTGTTTGCACTAGGAGCGAGAGAGACTCCAAGAAGCGACAGGTTAGTCTCAGGTGGTAGAAGTCCGAACATCATCACAACCGGAACACTACAAAGATTTGCCTATCTACAAAAGATAAAACCTTTTGAAAAAGCTGTTATAGTCGGCAGTGAAATAGTAAGCTTTTCTGCCATCATGAGCGCAAAACACTTAGGTATAAAAGTCGAAGCTATGATAGAAGAAAAAGAGCAGATAGAGAGTTTTTGTCTCTTAAAATATATAACAAAACTCTTTCTAAACATACCAGTTTACACTGGAGTAAAGTTAGAGAATATAAACACTCAAGACAAAGCCGTGCAGAGTCTAACTATCTCAAAAGATGGTAAAAAAGAGGATATTGCTTGTGATGGAGTTATATTTACCGGCAAATTTACCCCTGAGAGTTCTATGTTGCAAAAATCATTCGTTGATTTTAACACTCAGAACAGTTCACTAAATATAACACAAAATTTTCAAAGCTCCAGTGACGGTGTATTTGTAGCCGGAAATGCGACTAGAGGAGCATTGGCTGCTTTTAGATGCTATTTTGAAGGCAAAAAAGTCGCTTCAAAGATAAAAGATTATCTCAACTTTAAGCACACTCCAAAAATCATAAAAATCGAAGCAGATGAAAATGTATCTTGGTACTACCCAACTATGCTAGATATAAAATCTCCGCTAGAGGGGCATTTAACGACTCTGAGACTAAAAAACAGAGCCAAAGGTGCCATAAAAATCTACCTAAATGATAGATTGGTAGGAACAAAAAAAGTATGGGCTTTTCCGTTTATAAGCATATCCATACCATGGAAAGATATAGAGTTAAAAGAGAAAGATAACATCCGTTTGGAGTTTTCAGCAGACTCCTAGATAGACTTTATCTTCATCTAGATATTCGTGATGGTGGACTCTGGTTTCGCCATCACTGTTTATGTCTATGATGGCATATGTTGGGTTTTCTTCGTTTGTTAGGTACTCTTTTTTACTATCTGACCTTACGCACTATAAGCACACCCTGGTGTATTTATAGTGCGTAAGATCAGTTACTAAATTTGGCATTTTATTCCTTTACTTTCCAGTAGCCTTTTCTGGCACTTCCAACTCTTGTGAGTCTATCGACTTTTTTTAAACTTGCTATTTGTTTCTCTATCGCTCTAGTTGTTAGATTTAAAAATTTGGCTAACTCTTTTATGGTGGTTTTTGGGTTTTGTTTTAAATAGTCTATTATTTTATCTTCTGTGTTTAGCGAACTTTTTACCGAATTCTTTACCGAACTTTTAATACTCTGTAAAATAACTTCAAGCATAAATTCTACAAATGGTGTACTTTCTCCTAAACTACCTGCTTCCTTAAGCACTTCATAGTATCGTTCTTGATTATCTTTAATAATACTTTCGGTTGGAATTGCACTAAATACCTTCTTCCAATGATATAAAATCACACTTTGCCAGAGTCGTCCTATGCGACCATTTCCATCAGAAAATGGGTGTATAAATTCAAATTCATAGTGAAATACACAGGATTTTATAAGTATATGTTCATCACTATTTTTAAGCCACTCAAACAAATCTTTCATCAAGTCAGGCACAACTCCAAAAGGAGGTGCAACATGGCTCACACCATCACGACTGCCAACACCCACATTTACACCTCTAAAACTTCCAGAAGTTTTTAAAATACCTTTCATCAGAATTTTATGTGCTTTGAGTAAATCATCTAAATTATCATAGTGATAATTTTCAAACTCTTTATAAGCATTTATAACACCCTCTACCTCAAGAACTTCCTCATAAGTTCCTAAGACTCTTTTACCATCTAAAATAGCCGTGATTTT
>JALSKH010000092.1 GCA_026988975.1 Campylobacteraceae bacterium | reverse complement strand
GTTTTAAAAATTCTATTGAACTCTTTCAGTACGCTTGCTTCGCTATTGTCTTTGAAATCAAAAAGCTCTGTATAGACTTTGTGAGATAGATCAATTTTACTCATAGTACCTAACTTTTGTAGCGCTAACTCTGCTTTTACAAGAGTTTTACTAGCTGGATGGATATTTAGTGGAAAATGATAATAATAGAGTGCAAAGTTTTTGGTATGCTTCTTCATCCACTCTAGCAACTCCGGTACATACTCCATGCAAAATGGACATTGTGGGTCGCTAAAAATGATTAGCTTGTTTTTTGCATTTTTATTTCCTATCAAAAGGTGTTCACTATCGTACATCTCAGCAGTTGCAGGAAATGAGAATGAGCCTTTTATGCTTCTACCCGTATCTAAGTCTATAAAATCTTTACTGATTAGCTTTCCATTTGAAAAGATGATATCTTTTACAGATATATTTTTCTTTTTACTAAGAACTTTAAGGTCCATCTTTAAAAAATAGGCTTTCCAACCCTTATTTTTTGGCAAATTCTCTTCGTGAATGATTTTGGCTTTTAAAAACTTAAAACCTCTACCTGTATTTACTGCTTTATTTATGAAATTTATAAGCTTTTGCTCAGTAGTAGCTGCATTTGCAAATATGCTACTCACTAGAATTATGCTCAATAACCTCAACATCAATGATGTCATCATCTTCTCCTTTATTAAAATTTTCATATCTATTCATACTGTTTACATGTAGAACTCTTTTCGCAAAAAGTGTTGCAAAAAAGCTAAACTGCAGTGCCAAACCCAAAAAATCACTAAAAAAACCAGGCAATATCAACAAAACCGCACCCAAAAGAGAGAAAGCATTTAACTTTTGAAACTCTTCTACGGATATGGAGCGATTGTTTAGTGCTTGCAAGCTTTCAAAAAATGTGTTTTTAAAATTTGCTATCAATCCAAAGCCGATAAACGCTGAAACGACTATCTCTAAAAATGTAGAAAAACCACCAATCACAGAGGATATTTGCGTGCTAATCATCACTTCTAAAAATAGATACAATACAAAGTAAATCAAGAGAGTATATCCTCTAAAACAGACTCTATATCTTCGATTTTTATATCTTTTTTCTCTAAAGTTTTTCTATCTACTAGCTGAACTATACCATCTTTGAGACCCTTGCCTACGATAAGTGCATAAGGGAAGCCCAAAAGTTCAAAATCTCCCATCTTAAAACCAAATCTCTCTTTTCTGTCATCTATAAGAACTTTTTTCTTATCTAATTTTTCATAGAGTGCATTTGCAAAGTTTGAACTATCCTCATCTTTTATATTTGAAACTATGATATCTAGCAGATATGGCGCAGTTTGTTTGTTCCAGATACACCCTTTTTCATCATGGCTAGCCTCTATCATAACTGCTACAAGTCTGCTGACTCCTATACCATAGCACCCCATATAAAATGGTTGGGTTTTACCGTTTTTGTCTAAAAATTTTGCTCCCATGGCTTGGGCATATTTTTGACCTAATTGAAATATATGACCAACTTCTATACCTTTTGTGATACTAAGTTTTCCGCCACATTTAGGACAATGATCACCTGCGGATACTTGGACTAAGTCCTTATATCTTTCATCTTTAAAATTTACTACATTTACTCCGACAAAGTGGTAATTCTCTTCATTTGCACCACAAATCAGATTTTTTTCATCTTTTAACTCATCGTCTATATAAAACTCTGCACCCTCAAAAAGTCCCAATGGTCCGCAAAATCCCGGGTTAAAACCAGCTTCTCTCACCTCTTCTTCGCTAGCATCAACAAGCTCCAATGCTCCACACGCATTTTGTGCTTTTGTCTCTTGAAGATTATCGCAACCTCTTATAAAAAACGAGACTATCTTCTGCTCATCTTTATATATAGCTTTTTTGATGACTGATTTTATAGTATAAAATTTATCTACTTTAAAAAACTCTGCTATATGATTGATGCTGTCTTTGACCGGAGTCGGCGTATAAAACTTAGCAAAATCTGCCTCTGGTGGTTCTACAGTTGTTTTTCTTTTCTCTCTTGTTGCGGCTTCTATATTTGCAGAATACTCGCAACTGTCGCAAACTACGATATCATCTTCGCCATTATCTGCTAGTACCATAAACTCTTTGCTTCCGCTTCCACCGATAGCTCCACTATCTGCTTCTACTACTCTAAAATCCAAACCAAGTTTACTGAAAATCGCTCTATAAGTAGCTTCCATATGGTCAAACTCTTCTTTTAAAGACTCTAGTGAATCATGAAAACTGTAACCATCTTTCATGATAAATTCACGACCTCTTAAAAGTCCAAATCTAGGTCTTGCTTCATCTCTAAACTTTGTGCTTATCTGATATAAGTTTAATGGAAGTTGTTTGTAACTTGTGACTATATTTCTGACTATATCAACGACCACCTCTTCGTGAGTTGGTCCAAGGACAAATTCATTGTTTTTTCTATCTTTTAGACGGCATAACTCTTTGCCAAAAACATCATACCTTCCACTCTGTTTCCAAAGCTCGGCATTTGTGACAACACCCATCTGAATCTCTTGGGCACCACTAGCATCCATCTCCTCTTTGACTATATCTCTTATCTTGTCTAGCACTATCTTACCAAGAGGTAAAA
>JALSKH010000091.1 GCA_026988975.1 Campylobacteraceae bacterium | reverse complement strand
ATGCGATCTCTAGTTTGTCGGCTTTTCCATCTATGCTTAAAGCCACGGTTGGAAACTCTCTGTTTGGAAGTGTTCCTCCTCCCATAACAGTTGTGCTTTTTATAGTTTTTAGAAGGTTTGAGTTGATATTTTTCTCTACATGTAGAGCCATTTTTTCTAATTCACTTGTATCTTTAAATAGCATATCAAGTGTAGGGATTAGCTTGTACTCCTCATTCAGGTAAGCTTTTATACTCTCTTCGAGAATGCTAAGAGTTATCTTGTCAACTCTTAGCATTCTTAAGAGTTGATTTCTTTTAAGTTTATCTATGAGTTGCTTTTTGCCTGCTATGATGCCAGCTTGAACACTTCCAAAAAGCTTGTCTCCGCTGAAGCTTATGAGAGATGGATTTGTCTTTAAGATTTCTATAAGAGTTGGTTCTTTTTGACCTAGATTATAGGGTAATTTAGGGATATATCCACTACCTAAATCATAATAGTCAAGCAAGTTATTTTTCTCTGAAAGCTCTTTAATCTCTTTGTAAGGTGTGGTTTCACTAAAGCCTTCTATTGTAAAATTTGATTGGTGAACTTTCATAAGCATTGCACTATTTTCGCTCAAAGCATTTTTATAATCACTCAGTTTTGTTTTGTTTGTAGCACCTACTTCTTTTAAAATTGCACCACTTTGGCTCATAACTTCAGGAATCCTAAAACTTCCGCCGATCTCTACAAGTTCGCCTCTTGAAACTACAACTTCTCTGTTTTTTGCAAATGTATTTAGGATGAGAAAAACGGCACTTGCATTGTTGTTTACTACTAAAACATCTTCTACGCCAAGCAAGTTTTTTAGGTGAGAACTGACATGTTCATACCTCTCTCCGCGGCAGCCATTTTGCAAATCATACTCCAGATTTGAGTAGTTGCAGATAACTTTTGAAGCTCTATTTAAAATTTGCTTATCTATAAGACTTCTGCCCATGTTTGTGTGAAGTATGACGCCCGTTGCATTTATAAGCGGCACTAAAGATGGCTTGAAAATATCTTCATATCTTTTTTTGATATTTTCCAAAAGCTCTTTTGTCTCGACACTAGAGCCTTGAAGCAATCTTTCTCTAAATATTTGCACTTCATCTTTGGTGATTTTAGTCAAAAGTTTTTGATTGAAGCCACTAAAAATCGGCTCTTTTATAATCTTGTCTATTTTTGGAATGTCTCTTAGTTTCATCTAATCCTCGCTTGGTTTGGGTAGGTTGTTTTCGTTAAACAGGTATCTTTTATTTTGTATTTTAGTTAAAATTCCCTTTTCGGAAAGCTCTCTAAATAGTTTTATGACGGTTGGTTTGCTGACATCCACCATCTCCATGATGTCGCCATAAGAGTAGTTGAACATGCTCTTTTCATCTAAATTTTTTATGATAAATTTTATTAACTCTACTTTTTTACCATCAGTTACAGCAGAGATAGTTTTGATAGTATTGTATGAGCGATTTATCTCTCTTTCCTGCACGATTGGCAAAAATAGGTCATGTAGCGAGTTTAGTAACTCTTTTATATTTATGGGTTTTACGATGTAATCTTCAACTTTTAGTTTTATGGCATCTAGCAGGTACTCAGTATCAGTATATGCGGTTGTAACGATAGAGGGCAAGTCATAATCTTTCTCAAACTTTAACTCTTTTAAAAATTCGATACCATTTTCGTTTTTAAGATTTATATCTATTATGATAGCATCAATCTTGTTTTCTTCGAGCACTTTTAATGCCTCTTTGCAGCTTGCAACCGCAAAGATATTTTTGACAAAATCCTCTAAAACTGTGGCAGTATGTTTTAACAGCTCGGGTTCATCCTCAATATAAAGGATACTGAAATCACTCAATATATCTAGATTTCTTTTATTCATGTTCCACTCTCCTTGATGGGTAACTCCACACTAAACATAGCTGAGTCATAAAACTTTTGTGAGCCAAATTTGTGTTTTATATTTTTGCAAAAAATCTTCCCTTTCATATGTCTTTCGACCAACTGCTTTGACATATATAGCCCGATTCCTGTACCCATGCTTTTGTGTTTTGTAGTGAAGTATGGGTCAAATATCTTTGCAATTATATCATCTTTTATGCCACCGCCATTGTCTATAACGCTGATTATTATCTTTGTGTTTGTCTGTTTTGTGATTATCAAAATCTTTTTCTCTTTTAGCTCCGTATTAAGAGCTAAAACATCTTTTGAATTGTTGATGAGATTTAAGATTACATGTATAAGTTCGTTTTTAAATCCATATATCTTAGCTGTTGTTTTTTGGCTAAAATCAAGCTTTATGTCCATCTTCTCTAGCTGGTATCTTGAGAGTTCTGTTGCTTTGTTGATAGCTTTTTTTACATCAAAAATCTGTTTTGCACGATTTGGCATAAAGAAGTTGCGGAAGTCATCTAGTGTATCGGACATACTTTTGCCTAATTTTAGGGCATCGTTTACACTGCTAGTTATAAACTTTTCATCTAATTTACCTTTTTCATACTTTGTTTCAAAACTCTGTACTATCATCATGAGTGTACCCAATGGTTGTCTCCACTGGTGGGCTATGTTGTGTAAAACTTCTCCCATACTTGCAAGTCTGGCTTGCTGAAACATGATATTATCTTTTTTTCTGCTGTTTTCCACCTCTTTTTTGACGCGGCTCTCTAGTGAGATATTTAGATCGCTTAGCTCCTTTGTTTTTCTGTTTACATTTTCCTCGAGTGAATAGTGAAGCACTTTGAAGTGATTTATGATAGTGATAGAGACTAAAACGATAAATATAAAAGAGAGGCTAATGAGAAATACCAACATAAGCGTACTTGTGTTAAACAGTCTATCATTTCCCTCTTTTTTAGAAATTGCAAGCTTGAGATTGTTTGTGATGAGAGTAGAGAGGTAGATGTTTATAGAGTTTGTCTCAAGGATAGTGTTGTCGATTAGTTGTTTGATTTGATTTTGTTTGTTCAGTTGTGAGATTATCCCAGTTATTTTTTTATCTATGCTTTTTATCTTCTTTTCAACATTGCTGATAATTCGATTTTTAAACTCACTTTTTTTTGGTTTATCACTTTTTAATAGAAAAAAATCTAGCCAATTACTTGCAAACTCTGGTAAGCCTCCTACTTTTGTATTTGTCTCTTTTTTGTACTCTCTCCACTGTTTTTTGATGATTTGCTGTGCAAGGCTGAGGACTTCTTTGCCCTCAGAACTGCTTATTTGGTGATTTTTTATAGCACTTAGCGTCTCTTTTATGTTGACTTGATATATATCTTTTATCTCTTCTAGTTTCACTTGAGGCTTTGTCAGGTTTACGAAAAGGACTTCAAAATCGTACTTCAGGGCAAATATAGAAATAAACATCAAAAACCCTATAAGCAGAGTTCCGCCAAATATGGTAAAGATCAGTATTTTCGTTTTATTCGCAAATTTTATGGTTGTTAGCTTTTGGTTTAAAACACTAAAGAGACTTTTCATGGTTTTTGAGCCAATACTTTAAATTTTCCATCCAAAAATTGCGACAGATAGACTCTGTTTAAGAGTTGCGAATTTTTATAGTGAATTTTTATAGAGTCTAGCATGTTTGAGCTCAAATGTTTGATGCTATATAAAAAAGCTTTTGGATTTATCTCTCCGTGTAGATTTTTCAGAGCTCTAACCACTACTTTTGCAGCTAAATAAGACTCAAAAGATGCGAAAGTCGGTTTATGTTTTGGATAGTAAAAGGCTAAAGTTTTCCTGTACTCATTTGCAATTTTTGTATTCTCGCTATAAGATGGAACTACTTGAGAAAAGATGATATTTTCTGCTTTGTTCCCCAATTCACTCATCAAAGCATCTGCATTTACGAACGATATAGGGCAAAATATAACATTTTGAAAACCCTGCTCCCTTGCCTTTTTTATAAATCTAGCCGTCGGTTTGTATGCACCTACTAGTATGATAGCTTGAGGCATATTTGACTTTATATCATAAATCGCTTGCTTGATAAACAGAGTATTTCTCTTATATGTTCCCTCGCTTTGCAAAGACAAAGATCTTTTTTTAAGAGCATCTAGCAAGGCTATATAGCCCTCTTTGCCATAATCATCATTTTGATAAAATATAGAAAATTTACTGATTGACCGGTTTTTTACAAGGTATCTGACAAGTGCATCTATCTCCTCTTTATATGAGCTTCTAAGATTTACGATATTTTCTGTTTTTGGATCTCTTAAAAAACTAGCACCGGTATATGGCGATATAAATGGAATCTTACTCTTTTTTATGATTGGTAAAACTCTTTTTACGGTAGGTGTACCTACAAAATCAAACAGAGCAAAAACTCTATCCTTTTTTATCAATTTTTCTATATTTGTTTGAGTGATTTCCGGCTCATACTTGTCATCATAGTATATAAACTCTATCTTTTTGCCGTCAATTCCACCTCTTGCATTTATATGGCTAAAGTACGCGTTTGCACCGATAACTACCTCTTTTCCTAGGTTTTGATTTATGCCACTAAGTGGTAAAGAGGCTCCAAGCTTTATCGTTTTTAAGGCAGGATTTCTGGTTAGCATAAATATAGAAAATACTAAAAATAGTATAACAACAAAAAGATATATATAGTTTTTCTTTACCAAGAATACTCCTTTCATAGAATTATAGCAGATTATTACTTATAGGATTGATTGGCTTATCTCAGGGCTGCCTCTTAGAGGGCAAATCCTCCCGTTGGTCTGAGCCTCACGAGGCAGCCCTGAGATAAGCCAATCAACTCGGACTCTTTTTGTCTTGTTAAGCTCGTTTTTATGGATTTTTAATTACTATACGGTAAATCATAATTTACCAAAGGATATAAGGGAATGACAAGCGAGTATCTTTTTATAGCAGACAAAAAACTAGAGTATCCACTAGATGAGAGTATAAAAGTTTTAGATAGTGCCGATGATAGCGACTATATAGTGGCAAATAGCCCATCTTGTGATACCCAGATATATGCTCCTGAGATAAACTTCTATATCCAAAACAGCACCGATACTATAGCCGATAAAATCAAAAATATAAAAGCACTATATGACATAAGGTCACTCTCTTTTGACCTTGCAAAAGATATGGATTTCAAAGAAAAGGTGAATGATAAGTTACTAATCGTAACAGATGATGAAAAAAATAGCAAATATGAAGATATTTTACAAAACGATAAATTTACCTCAATAACGCTTACACCTGAAGCTATCGACGATATAAATGGACACATAGGAGATTTGATAGTAGAGCTCAAAAAAGATGATGCAAACTACGAGATAGTCTGCTCTCAAATCATTTGGGAAGATGCACCAGATTTTGCTATGAAGCAAAGTGGTGTTTTTGACCCAAAAGAGTTGGGTTTTGATGAAGTTTTTAAAAAAGTCCAAGAGAATTTAGGTGGCTACAGATATAAAAATTTTACTATATATGACCCAAATATATGTCAATACCATGAACGAAGAGAAGAGATTTGCGGCAAGTGCGTTGAAGTTTGTCCAACAGTTGCAATACTAAAAGATGATGAAAAAAAACATTTGGAATTTTCTCAGATCGACTGTCATGGATGCGGAGGTTGCGTCAGTGTTTGTCCTTCTGGTGCACTCGATTATACTCAACTTCCACGAAGTGCATTTAGTGAAATAAAAGAGTTTTATAGAGATAAAGTCGCATTGATAATACCTAGAAAGATGAGTCTGGAGAGCCTACATGTAGAGCTTCCAAAAAGCATACTGCCATTTGCTATCGAGGGAGAGAAGTTTTTGCATGAGGCGCACTATCTATCACTTTTACAGACAAGCGGAAAATCTGTCATATTTTATAGCGACTTTATCTCTAAGGGCTCAGGTGACGCTATATCTTTGGTAAATGAGATATTTAGAAGAAAGTACAACAAGCAGGCAATTTTTATAGCTAAAGATCTTGAGGAGTTAGAGTCTGCTCTATCTAAAGTGGAGAGTTTTCCTGAGTGTAAATATGGCATAAATGAGTCAGATTTGAGAAAAAGAGAGATTTTTTCAGCTAGGCTTGCTCACTTGGTTGGAGACGATGACTTGGGTGTAGTGAAAACAGGAGAGCATATACACTACGGAAATATAACGATAAATACCGAAACTTGCACACTGTGTCTTAGTTGCGTTGGAGCTTGCAATGTTAGAGCATTGACTGCGCATCCTGAAGACAATTCTCTGAGGTTTAACCCATCCATCTGCACAAATTGTGGATATTGCGAGCCTAGTTGCCCTGAAAAGGATTGTTTGAGTATAGTTTATGATGAGCTCTCTTTGAAGCCAGATTATTTTAAGCAAAATATCATGGCAACTGATGAGATCTTTAAGTGTGTTGAGTGTGGAGTAGGTTTTGCTACAAAAAAATCAATAGAGAAGATAGCAAAGATGATGATACCTGTTTTTGGTAACGATAAAGAGAAGATACGGGCGTTGTACTGTTGTGCCGATTGTAAGCCAAAAGTTACAATGCAGGCATTTTTGGATAGCAAGAAGTAAAGATGATTAAGGAAAAAATAGATGCAGATAGATAAGAGTTCAGTAAATCCGGCTAGATCACTATATTATGGGCTTTTTAGTAAGCTTTTTGTTTTTAGTGATAAAGAAGATAGATTTGACAGAGTTGGCGAGATTTTAGATGTTTTGATTCAAAATCCCATTGACGATGCATCCAAAGGGGCATGTGTTGCTCTTAAGTTTTTTATTGACAATGAGGGTGCAGATGCACTTGGTGGTGAGTATGATCTTCTGTTCAATGTCCCCAGCGGAGATATCGTAAGAACCACAGCATCTTTCTATGATGAAGGTTTGGAGAGTGGTAAAAAATTGGTAGAAGTTAAAAATTTTCTAGCAAAAACAAAGATAAGAAGAGATGAAAAGCACTATAAAGAGAGTGAAGACAGTATAGGCTTTTTGGTTACTTTTATGCATGAACTCATAGAGCTGATCATTAAGGGTGAACGAGAGTATGAAAATCTGCAACACTGCTTGTTTAAAGAGGTGCTAAATGAGTTTTTAGATGAGTTTATAACGGATATATATAAAAATAAAAGTGCTGTTGCCTATAAAGAGATAGCGATTTTATTTAACTCATTTTTGGAGTTTGAGAGACTCTACTTTGAGGTGGCAAAGCCAAAACCAAAAGATAGAACTGACAAAGCTGTTCAAGAGTGTGGCTTTATAGCTGATGAAGAGGCAAAAAGGAGAGCTCAAAATAGGATAAAAAGAAGTGCAGATTCGCTTGTGCAAAGTTGTTCTCTTGAGATTGATGATGAGTGATGAGAAAGATTGGCAAAAAGAGAGATTTTTCTCTTTTTGCCAATCTTTTGATTGTTATTCTGAAAAACTTTAACCGTAAGTTTTAGTTGTTTGATGACAGTTAAAAGAAAATCCAAAACAAGGAGGATTGTATGAGAGAAGCGAGGCGTAGCTTTTTGAAAAAAGCTGCAGTTGCTGGAGCTGTGACAGCAGTCGGTGTAGTAGCTGCAAATGCCAAAGAAGCATACAGTTCAGGTGGAGTTGTTGTAGGTCACTCTAAGAAGAGAGAGATAATCTACAAAAAAACAAAAGTGTGGAGCGAGTATTATCGTAATGCACTATAACTTTTAGGAGGTTTGAGTATGAGTGAAGTTGCTCAAGAGGCTCTTAAGACCAAAGTTGGTCGTAGATCATTTCTAAAGATGGCTGCAGTTGCTGGTGCATTTGGTGCTACTAGTGCGATAGCTGGAGGAAATGTTACAAGAGCCGCAACAAAAGAAGAGGTTAAGAACCCATATCCTGGTTCAAAGCTTGTAAAAACAATCTGTACCGCATGTTCAGTAGGTTGTGGAATTATAGCTGAAGTTCAAAATGGAGTTTGGGTAAGGCAAGAGGTGGCAACTGACCATCCTGTTTCTCTTGGAGGTCACTGCTGTAAAGGTGCCGACATGATAGATATGGTTAGGTCGAAAGTTAGATTAAAATATCCAATGGTAAAAGAGGGTGGAGCGTGGAAGCGTATCAGTTGGGATACTGCCCTTGATAGAATTTCTAAAAAGTTGGAAAGTTTAAGAAAAAATAGTGGTCCTGATAGTACAATCTTTTTGGGATCAGCAAAAATGAGTACAGAGCAAGCTTACTACTTTAGAAAGTTTGCTGCAATGTTTGGAACAAACAATATAGATCACCAAGCTAGAATTTGACATAGTGCAACAGTCGCCGGTGTGGCGAATACATGGGGTTATGGCGCTATGACTAACTCACTTGGAGATATCCAAAACGCAAAAGCAATTATAGTTTTCGGTGCAAATCCAGCAGTAAATCATCCTGTTGGTTTTAGACACTTTTTAATGGCAAAAGAGAGAAACAATGCTCAGTTGATAGTAGTAGATCCTAGATTTACCAAAACTGCGGCAAAAGCTGATCTTTTCGCTCAAATCCGACCAGGAACTGACATACCTTTTATGTATGGAATGCTCCATATTATATTTAAAAACGGATGGCAAAAACAGGATTTTATAGATCAGAGAGTTTATGGCATGGATGATGTTATGAAAGAGGCTAAAAAGTGGACTCCTTCAAAAACAGCAAATGTTACAGGCGTAAGCGAAGAGAAGTTGATTCAGATCACTCGTGCTTATGCAAAATCAACTCCTGGAACTCTTATCTGGGCTATGGGCCTTACTCAACACTCAATCGGTTCATCAAATACAAGAATGGCTCCGATCCTTCAACTTGCACTTGGTAACATGGGCGAAGAGGGTGGCGGATGTAATATCCTAAGAGGTCATGATAATGTTCAAGGCGCTACTGATATGTGCTGTCTATCTCATACGCTTCCAGGGTATTATGGCTTAAGTGCAGGCTCTTGGAAATACTTCGCAAAAAGTTGGGGAGTTGATTATGAGTGGCTAGCAGGTAGATTTAAAGACAAAAAATGGATGAGTAAAAAAGGCTTTACTCTAGCTCGTTGGTATGCCGGTGTGCTTGCAGGAAGATCTGGTGAAGATAAAATCGACAATGCCGGAACAAATTTAAAGGCACTTTTTGTTATGGGAAATGGTATCACCTCTATCTCTCAGCAAGCAAAAGTAAAAGAGGCTCTTGATAATCTTGAGTTGATCGTATTAGCTGATCCATTTGTAAATGAAGCAGCGATATTGACTGATAAAAGAGATGATGTGTTTATATTGCCAGCAGCTACTCAGTTTGAGACTAGCGGTTCCGTAACAGCCACAAACCGTTCAGCTCAATGGAGAAGCAAAGTAGTTGAGCCTATGTATGAGAGTAAGACTGACCATGATATCATGTTTGAACTTGCAAAAAGACTAGGTTTTTATGAGCAGTTTACAAAAGGTATGTTGATAAAAGAGAATAAAAAATCTTTCACATTTCCAGAAGATGCAACTGATGAGATAGCAAGAATCATAAAAACAATCGGACTTACAGGGTGGACGGCCAAGAGGCTTAAGAAACATCAAGAAAATTGGCATATGTTTGATCAAGTAAGTATGAGAGGTATCGGACCTATGAAGGGCGAGTATTATGGATTGCCATGGCCTTGTTGGACAGAATCACACTGTGGAAGCCCTGTATTGTATGATCTTCATAGACCAGTCAAAGAGGGTGGCATGGGCTTTAGAAATAGATTTGGTTTGGTTCATGATGGCGTTAGTCAACTAGCTGGCGCTGGCATCAAGGATGCAAAGGTCGAGGGAGGATATCCTGAAATTACAGCTAAAAATATAGAAAAAGTACTAGGTATCAAATTAACTCCTGCAGAGAAAAAAGCTATCGGCAAGAACTGGAAAGTGGATACTAGTGGAATTATAGCCGCAAAATGTATGGAGTTTGGAATTGCACCTTATGGAAATGCAAAAGCCAGAGCAAAAGTTTGGACATTTCCTGACCAGATACCGATGCATAGAGAACCTCTTCACTCTCCAAGAGAGGATTTGGTTAAGAAGTATCCAACATACAAAGATAAGCCAAATCACTATAGAGTAGATACTAGATATGCAAGTGTACAAGATGAGAAAGATTGGAGCAAAGAGTTCCCTCTAAACCTTGTCACAGGTCGTTTAGTAAATCTAAATGGTGCAGGAATGGAAAATAGAGCCAGTAAATATCTTGCTGCTTTGACTCCTGAAATGTTTTGCGATATCAATCCAAATGTAGCTGCAAATCACGGTATAAGAGATGGAGAGATGATGTGGATTCACTCACCAGAGGGAACCAAGATAAAGGTAAAAGCACACTATTCGTATAGTGTATCTGAAGATAGAGTCTTTATTCCATTCCATTTTGCAGGATTTTTTCAAGGCGAAGACAGAACTGCAAACTATCCTGAAGGAACAAAACCTTATGCTGTTGGAGAGAGTGCAAATACAGTTACAAACTATGGTTATGACATCATCACTCAGATCCCTGAGACAAAAGGCGGATTATGCCGCGTAGAAAAAGCGTAGGGGGTGAGAGATGAGTTATGCTAGAATGAAATTTTATTGCGATGAAGCTAGATGTATAGAGTGCGATGGTTGTAGTGTTGCATGTGCTGAGGCACATGAGCTACCTGTTGGAATCAGCAGGAGAAAAGTTGTTACTCTAAATGAGGGCATAGAGGGTAAAGAGTTTTCTGTATCTGTTGCTTGTATGCACTGTACAGATGCACCTTGTGAGCAGGTTTGTCCAGTTGACTGTTTTTATATCAGAGAAGACGGTATAGTTCTTCATGATAAAGAGACATGTATAGGGTGTGGGTATTGCTTGTATGCTTGTCCATTTGGGGCTCCTCAATTTCCAAAAGATGGTGCTTTTGGTACAAGAGGTGTTATGGATAAGTGTACTATGTGTGCCGGAGGTCCTGAAGAGACGAACAGTGCCAAAGAGAGAGAGCTTTATGGACAAAATAGAATAGCAGAGGGAAAAGTTCCTGCTTGTGCTGCTATGTGTTCTACAAAAGCACTTATCGTAGGCGACGAACAAGAGGTTTCTAAGATTTATAGAGAGCGTGTAATGTCAAGAGGAAAGGGAGTGCAGAGTGCACCTTACGGCTGGAGTACGGCTTACGGGAACTAGGGAGATGTCATGAAAAAAATATTACTACTGTGTTTGGGTTACTTTAGCTTATATGCTAGGGTGATTTCAGGCAGTGTACCATTGGCATCACAAGATATGGCACCAAGAAATGGAGGAGACCTTTTGGTCTCTTCTGAGTTGGTTCAAAACATACTGAACTATCAACAATGGGGAGAGCTTTTTACCTACTTGCAAGTGCATTGGTTTAGAGTGCTCTTTTTTGGTATTACTATAGGTGTTTTGGTTGTTTTTTTATTACATTATCTAGTCATAGGACCAAAAAAGTTTTCGCATGAGGGCAAAGGTATATTCGTATATTCTATCTTTAAGAGGATAGTGCATTGGACAGCTGCACTTGCTTTTGTGCTGATTGTACCAACTGGTTTTATGATGATTTTTGGTAAAGAGTTAGGTGGCGGTGATTTAGTCTTGACGGCTCGTTACATCCATAGTGTGGGAACGGTTCTATTTATAGTCTCTTTTATACCTATGTTTTTGATGTGGTTTGTGCCAATGTTGCCGACATTTGATGATATAAAGTGGTTTTTGATGCTAGGAGGCTACTTGACAAAGAAAAAAGTGGTTGTGCCTGCAGGTCAATTTAATGCTGGTCAAAAGATGTGGTTTTGGGTGGCACTTTTAGGTGGATTTGTGATGATATTCACAGGAGGTATGATGTATTTTCAAGATTTACATCTTGCTGTTTTGGACAGATTTAATCTTGCCCAAATCGACATCATACGAATTTCAGCTATAGCCCACAATTTCTTGGGTATGGCAGTAACAGCGCTTTTTATTACGCATATGTATATGTCCTTGTTTGCTATAAAAGGCTCACTAGACAGTATGTTAGATGGTCATAAAAGCGAAGATGAAGTGAAGTACATGCATAGTTCATTTTACAAAAAACTCAAAAAAGAGGGTAAAATTTAGAAAAATTTGAGGGCAGTTTAAAAATTGCCCTCAAATAAAACTTTATATATAGATATGCTAAAATTGCATATCTATATATAAAAAAGGTGAGGTTATGTGGACAATTTTTGAGACAAAAACTACAAAGATAATTGATGGCAGAAAGATTGAAGTGGAAGATAGCGTTATAAGAGAAGTTCAACTAAGCATAGTGGTAAATGGCAAAAAACTAGGTGCTATGATGGCAGTTAGAGTTGAGTTAAAAGAGCTATGCGTTGGCTATCTCATGAGTGAAAACATCATCAAAGATATCAAAGATATAAAACAGATTGAGATCATCGATGAGAGTGGTGAAGAGAAAAATTTCATAGCGAAAGTAGAAGCTAAGGTAGTTGAAGATAGTCTTGATAAACTTGATTTACAAGGCGTGATAGTCAGTGGATGTGGAAGAGCCATAAGCTCTCATATCTCACCAAAAGCTATAGAAGCAGGAGTTATTCAAAGTGACTTTACCATAGATGCAAATCTGCTTTTTGATGAGATGGCGAAGTTTTATACACAATGTCCACTTTATGAGCAGACAGGTTGTGTGCATACGGCAAAACTCTATATAGATGAAAACAGCTACTTTATAGGCGAAGACATTGCGCAACACAACACTATAGATAAAGCCGTAGGAAAAGCCAGACTAGCAGGAGCAGATGTAAAAAATTCATTTTTGATGGTAAGTGGAAGACTGAGTTCTGAGATGGTAGCGAAGGCAGTCATGCACCAAATCCCAATCCTTGCGTCAAGAACAGCCTCAACTTGCCGAGGTATAAATATAGCAGAAAAATTTGGCTTAACACTCATCGGTTTTGTTAGAGGCAAAAAGATGAATATATATAGAAATCCAAGGAGAATCAGTGTCTAGTTTAGATGAAATTATCAAAAATTCACTTAACGAAAAAGGGAAATTGACTTGCGCGCAGGCTTATAAGATTTCTGCAAAGACAAAAGTACCTATCGGTGAAGTTGGACAAAAGACGAAAGATTTGGGTATTCGCATCAGTGAGTGTGGGCTAGGACAGTTTGGAAAGCTAGAAAAAGGTGAATTTTCAAAAGTAGCTTATGACAGATTAAAGCCATTTTTAAGTGAAGAAAATAAAATAACTTGCAAAAATGCAAGAGCAGTCGCAGGTGGAATCGGACTCAAAACGATAAGAGGCACACTAGAAGTTAGAAATATAGATGTGAACTTTTGTGAACTAGGTTGTTTTAAAGAGAAAAAAAGAACCAGACTATATCTAAAAACAAAAACATGGATGGAAAATGAGAAAAAAGAGTTACTTTTTGGAAAGGGAAAAACTGAAGTTCTTTTGGAGATAGCAAGAGTCGGCTCCATCTCAAAAGCAGCCGAAAATCTAGATATGAACTATAAAAAAGCGTGGTCACACATAAAATTGTTGCAAAAGAACCTAGATGACACTTTGGTAATCACACAAAAAGGTGGCGGAAGCGAAAGTGGAACAACACTGACACCACTAGCAGGCGAATATATAGAGAAATACAAACAACTCCAAAGAGAGATAGAGGAGTTTGCAAACAAGAGATTTAAAGAGCTATTCTTAAAACCAAGAAATAAGAGAGGATAATGGGGTCAGTGGTTGACTTTTGACCTGACCACATTAGTGGTCAAGTAAAAAGTAAAGCTCTGACCCCACAAAAGGAAGAAAAAATGAGAAGATTAGTTTTAGCGTTAGGTTTGCTTGCAACTTTAGGTTTTGCAAAGCAGAAGATTGTGGTATTTCATGCGGGAAGTTTGAGTGTTCCGTTTGCGCAGATACAAAAGGCTTTTGAGGCTAAGTATCCGCAGTATTATGTTGTGAGAGAAGCAGCAGGCAGTAGAGCATGTGCTAGGAAGATAACAGATATAGGAAAGCCTGCTGATGTGATGGCAAGTGCGGCGTATAAAGTGATAGACAATCTTTTGATTCCCAAGTATGCAAAATTCAATGCTCATTTTGCAACAAATGAGATGGCAATCGCATATACAGACAAATCAAAATATGCAAATGAGATAAATGCAAAAAACTGGACTGATATTTTGCTTAAAAAAGGTGTGAAAGTTGGTCACTCAAATCCAAATGTAGATCCATGCGGATATAGAAGTATGTTAGTCACAAAACTAGCAGGTATCTACTATAAAAAACCACACTTTTTTGAAAAATTATTTGGTTATGGAGAGAGCTATAAAAATGGCGAAGAGAATAAACACAAAGTCATAGTCAGACCAAAAGAGACAGATTTGCTAGGACTTTTAGAGGCGGGAGCTTATGATTATCTCTATATTTACAAATCTGTTGCAGTTCAACATGGATTGAGATATATAACTCTTCCGCCACAAGTTAGCCTAAAGAGTAAAAAATACACTAAGTTTTACAAGCAAGCAGTTTTTAAAATCACAGGTAAAAAACCTGGAACATGGATAACCAAAAAAGGCTCAGCCATGGTTTATGGTATAACTATTGTTCAGAACAAAGCAAAAGGATTGCCAAGAAATAGAGATGGGGCAGTGAAATTTGTAAAATTTGTGCTAAGTCCCGAGGGTCAAGCGATAATGAAAAAAAATGGACAAGGCGTGATAAATCAAAAGGGGTCAGCGATTGACTTTTGACTTTTGTGCTCAAAAGTAAAAAGTAAAGCTCTGACCCCACCAAACGGTAAAAAGTTAAACAAATTTTAATCTGATACCGTATATAATACCAATATGAAAAATATAGTGATTGATACAAATGTATTGTTGTCCGCCATTTATTCAAATAAAGGTGCTAGTTATAAATTACTATCAATAATAGACAGTAGTAAATTTACTGTTAATATTTCAACCACATTGGTTTACGAATATGAAGAGATATTGAAGTCAAAATCAAACCTAGAGATAAGGTATATCGATTCAATTTTGGACTATATTTGTTCTGTTGGGAAAAAGAATAAAATCTTTTATCTTTGGAGACCAAAATTAAAAGATGCAGATGATGACTTTTTGCTGGAACTTGCCGTTAAATCAAACTCCATTATAGTCACACTAAATGGAAAAGATTTTAAACTCGCAAGTGAATTTGATCTAAAAGTTATGACACCAAAAGATTTTTTACAATACATAGGAGAAATATGATGCAGACAATGAGTTTAAGAATGCCAGACTATTTAAAATCAGCAGTAAGTGATGTATGTGCAGGTGAAAAAATATCATTAAATCAGTTTATTGTAAATGCTTTAAGTGAAAAAGTTTCAGCATTACAGACCGTTGACATAATAGAAAAGAGAGCTAAGAAAGCATCAAAAAAGGATTTTTTAGATGCTTTAAATCAAATTTCAAATAACGAACCACATGAAAGCGACAGGCTTTAGTAGTCAGTTAATGTTAAAAATTGAAGATCTATTTTTAAAAAGAGGGAGTTTTGTTTTAGGCAAGCTCTCTTTTGAAGTTCCTAAGCACTCCTATTTTGTTATTTTAGGTAAAACTGGTAGTGGAAAGACGATGTTGCTTGAATCAATCGCTGGAATTCAAAGTGCTGAGGGTAGCATCTATTTTGATGGGGTTGATATGAGCAAGGTAGCTGTTCAAAAGAGGAATTTTGGATTTGTCTATCAGGATTTTATACTCTTTCCAAATATGAGCGTAGAGAAAAATATAAGATACTCAGCAAGATATAGAGATATAAAAGATAGTGAGGCACTTTTTGAAGATATCGTGCAGTTTCTCAGGATAGAAGATATACTTCATAGAGATATAAAACATTTAAGTGGTGGAGAAAAGCAGAGGGTGGCGATCGCTAGGGCTATCTTTTCAAGACCTAAACTTTTGCTTCTTGATGAACCCCTTAGTGCAGTTGATCCGACCTTTAGAAACTCTATCATGAAGTCCCTAAAAGATATAGTCAAAAGGTATGATATGACCATCATACATGTAACGCACAACTTCAGAGAAGCCTCTTTTTTAGCCGATAGAGTAGGGGTTTTGCTAGATGGAAAGATGCAACAAGTGGGACCGACTTATGAAGTCTTAAATAAGCCAAAAAATATAGAAGTAGCGAAATTTTTAGGATTTAAAAATATATTTCCAACGACTATACTCGGATTTGATCAGCACAATAGATACTTTAGCGTTGATCCAAACAAGATAACTTTTGGCGAAAAAACTAGAGAGGGCGTTTACTGTTTTGCCTGCGAGATAGAGAATATTTTAGGTATCAGCGATCACTATAAAGTCTTTGCAAAAGTGGGAGAAGATACATTTTTTTGTAAAGTTCACAAGAGTGCTTTTGAGGGCAAAGAGTTAAAAGATGGCGACAAAACAAATATATACATAGAGAAAAAGGATGTGGCTTTTATATGATGATAAAAGATAGGGGATTTTTACTCATTTTTGCATTTTTGGGCTCTATTTTAGTGCTGTTTTTGATGATGCCACTTATCAAGCTTTTTGTAAGTGTTGGATTTTTGGATATATTTACAACTATGCAAGATAAAGAAGTTTATGAGAGTATCTTTTTGACTCTAAAAAGCTCTTTTTATGCGGTTTTATTTGTTTGCATCACCGGAATTCCACTAGCTTACTTGATAGCAAGATATGATTTTTGGGGTAAATCACTTCTTGAAAGTATGCTTGATATCCCAGTCATGGTGCCTCATACTGCCGCTGGTATAGCACTGCTTGTCGCTTTTAGCAATGGATATTTTGATTTTATAGATACAACTACGGGCATAGTGAGTGCCATGATGTTTCTCTCTGCTCCATTTCTCATAAATGGTGCAAAAGAGGGCTTCAAAAAAGTAGATACAAAGTACGAGCATGTAGCAAGAACACTAGGAGCAAGCCCGATGGGGGCATTTTTCTCGATAGTATTACCAAATGCCAGAAATGACATCATAAATGGAGCATTGATGATGTGGAGTAGAGGCTTGGGAGAGTTTGGAGCAGTTGTCATCATAGCATACCACCCGATGGTAGCACCGGTTTTGATATATGACAGATTTAACAATTTTGGATTAAAATACTCAGCTCCAGTAGCGACAGACATGATACTCGTATCAGTCTGCCTATTTTTAGCCGTGAGGTTTGTAAACAATAGATTAAGATAGACTCAGAGCGAGTCTATCTTAAGGATAAGCGTCTATTTTGATTTTTTAAATTCTCCCATAAGGTTGCTTACTTCGTGACCATTTTTGATCCAGCCCATTATGCCACCTTTTAGATAGTACACATGTTTAAATCCAAAATATTTCTCTACTTCTTGGGCTACAAAAGAGCTTCTTGCTCCAGCTTTACAGTAAAATACTATGGTTTGATCAGGGTGTAATTTTACTTTTTTCCCAATCATAGCTGTAACTACACCTCTTGGAATTGCCATGAAGTTTATAGCAAGTATGCGACCAGCAGCCACCTCTTTTGGCTCCCTGACATCTACTAGGATAAACTCTTT
>JALSKH010000090.1 GCA_026988975.1 Campylobacteraceae bacterium | reverse complement strand
AAAAGATGTACCTAACTCTTTTGTGGTAGCTGATGACATAGAAATAGGAAGTGGCAATAAAATACCCCTTTGGCTATTTGGGTTTTTGTATTAACTTCAACTAAATTGTAAATCAAATTATTGGTGCTTCTAATTTTTTGCTATAATAATCTCTAAAGAGATGAAAAAGGAAATATCTACTATGGCAATAGCACGAACTTCAAATCAGATTTATATTAACCGAGATATTGACTTTTTTATAGAAGAAAAAGTAACCAATAAAACCCCAAAAGTTCTTTTTGTTCACGGTCAAGGTGGGGTGGGGAAGAGTACACTTTTAAAAAAGTTTCTCTCTTATGAGAAAGAAGAAGTTCCTATGGTGCTAATGAACATTCAGCAAAATAGTAGCGAGAGTTTTGTTGATATTTTGCTAGATGAAGATATGACCACCGTGAAGCATTGCCCTAACTTTGAGAAGATTAGAGAGATATTGCTAAAAGAACCAAAACTTTTAAATGCGATTATTAAGAGTGATACTGATGCAATTGAATCTAAAATAAAAGAGTTCGACAAAGAGTGGGGAGAGTATGTCAAAATAGTCATAGATATTTTTAAAGCTGGTGCAAAATTTTTAAAAAATGAAGAAGAGAAGAAGAAACAAGAGTTTTTAAGAAACCCTGAAATGGTACTACTCTCTGCTTTGGCAGAAGATTTTGAAGAGTATGGGCTTTTTATGGTAGATACTTTTGAAAAAAATAAAAATCTCAACATTAAATCAAAAATAAACTTTGAGGAGAGTGGTGAGATTGCTATGCGTCTTAAAGAGAAAACCTACAGACTTAAATATTATATTGAGGGTTTAGCCTATCTGTTACTTGATAGTAGCACCATCATCATCGCAGGAAGAAATACAAAAGATGAACTAAATATGGATATACCAAGTGAGTCCACTGAAGAGTTATCGTTAGAAAACTTTAGTGCCAATAATGTTAATAAACTTTTTGAACTTTACCAAGAGAAAAAAGGGCTTAAGCTACCTCTACCTAACACGAAACAACTTGACAAGATTGTAGAACTCACCAATGGTAATGCTCTAAAGGTCTCTTTGTTTTTAGAGATGGCAAGAGAGTTTAAGGCTTGGGAAGCGTTTGATTTTAAGCTAATGGAGGAACGCGTAAAAGAAGATGAACGGTATGGACTCATTTTCTATATGACCGACCGAGTTTTAATCCACTTAGCTGAGCATAAAGATATTTGGAAACTTGTTATTCCTAGAGTTTTAACACAAGATATAGAGCGATTACTCTTTAAAGATGAGAAGATTTTAGAGGAGTTTATAGATGTAGGTTTAGCCACAAAAGGGGTAGGCACAGAGTGGAAGAAATACTACCTACATGACGATGTAAAAAGTGCCATTGAGGCGTATTATGCTAAAGAGTTTAAAGGTATATCTCTTAGCTCTTGGCACGATAGCGAAGAAGTAATTGCCCTACATCAAAAACTTATAGAATTTTATGAGCACAATGAGGATTTAGCTGGTCTCAATAGTGCCTTTGAAGCCTGTTACCATAAAATGATGTTACGAGAAGATTTTGAGAGAGACTTTGAGCTTACACGAGAGGCGTTTGCTCGTTTGGCTTTAAGCTCCATTAGTTTAAAGCATAATGAAAAATTTAGAGTTTGTAATGCCTTTAGTGGTCTCTCTGACTTACAAATCTCTGAATTGATAAAAGTATGGATTGAAGAAAGAGAGACTTTCTCGTCTTTGATGAGTCAAAACCTTTATGAGAGATTAAGAGGCAGAGTTATAGAGGGAAAAAGCAATAATATAACTAATGATATTCCTTTTTTGGAGGGCTTAAGTAAAGAAGATGAGTTTAAAAATGATGACTCACTTTATAATCTAATGGGGATTGCTTATTATGATAAAAAAGAGTACGACAACGCCATAGAAGCCTACCAAAAAGCAGTAGAGATTAATCCTAAAGACGATGAGGCTTATTATAATATGGGGGTTGCTTATTATCATAAAGAAGAGTACGACAACGCCATAAAAGCCTACCAAAAAGCAGTAGAGATTAATCCTAAAAAAGATGAGGCTTATAATAATATGGGGATTGCTTATTCTGATAAAAAAGAGTACGACAAAGCCATAGAAGCCTACCAAAAAGTAGTAGAGATTAATCCTAAAAAAGATGAGGCTTATTATAATATGGGGAATGCTTATAATGATAAAAAAGAGTATGACAAAGCCATAAAAGCCTACCAAAAAGTAGTAGAGATTAATCCTAAAAAAGATGAGGCTTATTATAATATGGGGATTGCTTATGCTAATAAAGAAGAGTACGACAAAGCCATAGAAGCCTACCAAAAAGCAGTAGAGATTAATCCTAAAAAAGATGAGGCTTATTATAATATGGGGATTGCTTATGGTAAAAAGCAAGAGTACGACAACGCCATAAAAGCCTACCAAAAAGCAGTAGAGATTAATCCTAAAAGAGATGAGGCTTATTATAATATGGGGAGTGCTTATTATCATCTAGGAGAGTTTGATGAGGTTATTGATGCTTGTGTAAAAGCTCTCAATATTAATCCTCAAAACAGTGGAGCTTACACAAACCTATTTGAACTACAACTAACTCAAAATCAAGCGTTTGACCAAGCTTTAGAGGCAAAATACATTGAACTGTTTCAAAATCAAAAAGAGAGTTTTCTTAAATATGAGAT
>JALSKH010000089.1 GCA_026988975.1 Campylobacteraceae bacterium | reverse complement strand
TGACCTCTTGATTAGGAATCAAGTGCTCTATCCTGCTGAGCTATCGGGACAGATATAAAACGACAAGGGAACAGTTTAAATGTTCCCTTGCTTTAAATTTATGCGTTTCTTTTTTTGATAATCTCTTCAGCAACATTTCTTGGAACTTCAGCATAATGGTCAAATTCCATTGAGTATGAAGCTCTTCCTTGAGTCTGACTTCTAAGATCAGTTGAGTATCCAAACATCTCTGAAAGTGGGCAGAAAGCGTTTACTATCTTGTGTCCGCTTCTATCTTCCATAGAGTTGATTTGACCTCTTCTTCTGTTTAAGTCGCCGATTACATCTCCCATAAAATCCTCAGGAGTCTCTACTTCAACTTTCATCATAGGCTCAAGTATAATCGCATCTGCTTTTCTTGCACCCTCTTTGAAAGCCATAGAAGCAGCTAGTTTAAATGCCATCTCAGATGAGTCAACATCGTGGTAACTTCCATCATAAAGTGTTACTTTAACATCTTCAACAGGATAACCCGCTAAAACGCCGCCTTGCATAGCCTCTTTTAAACCTTTATCAACTGCTGGGATAAACTCTCTTGGAATCGCACCACCCTTGATATCATTGACAAATTCGTAACCCTCACCAGGCTCAAGTGGAGTAAGTTTGATATAAACATGTCCATATTGACCACGACCACCTGATTGTTTTGCGTATTTGTGTTCTTGGGTAACCTCTTTTTTGATTGTCTCTCTGTAGGCAACTTGAGGTTGTCCTACCTCTGCATCAACTTTGAACTCTCTAAGCATTCTGTCAACTAATATCTCAAGGTGTAACTCACCCATACCAGAGATGATAGTTTGTCCACTCTCTTCATCAGTTTCAACTCTAAAACTTGGATCTTCTTGAGCTAGTTTTTGCAGTGCAATACCCATTTTCTCCTGGTCAGCTTTAGTTTTTGGCTCAACTGCAACACTGATAACTGGATCTGGGAAATCCATCTTTTCTAGAATAACTCTATCTTTTTCACCAGCTAGTGTATCACCTGTTAGTGTATCTTTTAGTCCAACTACTGCGCCAATCTCACCAGCAAAAAGTTTTTTTATCTCTTCTCTTTTGTTTGAGTGCATTTTAAGAAGTCTTCCAACTCTCTCTTTTTTATCTTTTGTTGTATTGTATGTATAGCTTCCACTCTCTAAAGTTCCTCTATAAACTCTAACAAATGTTAATTGACCAACAAAAGGATCAGTCATAATTTTAAATGCAAGTGCCGCAAATTCTCCATCATCAGTTGATTCTACTACGGTTTCACTTCCATCTTCATACTCACCTTTGATAGCTTCAACTTCAGTAGGTGCTGGCATATAGTCAACAACTGCATCAAGTAGTGGCTGAACACCTTTGTTTTTAAAGGCAGTTCCACAAAGCATAGGTACAAGTGTCATCTCTAAACATCCTGCTTTTAAACCAGCTTTGATCTCATCTTCACTTAGCTCTTCACCGCCAAGATATTTCTCTAGCAACTCATCACTAGTCTCAGATATTGACTCTATCATATGCTCTCTGTAAGATTCTGCTTTTTCTTGTAAATCAGCTGGAATATCAACTACTTCATAGTGTGAACCCATAGCAGCTTCATCTTCCCAAACAAGTGCTTTCATTTTAACTAAATCAATAACGCCTTTAAAATCTTCTTCAGCACCAATTGGTATCTGAATAGGCACTGGATTTGCTTTTAATCTCTCTTTTATTTGTCTCTCAACTTCATAAAAATCAGCTCCAACTCTATCCATTTTATTTACAAAAACCATTCTTGGAACTCTATATCTGTTTGCTTGTCTCCATACAGTCTCACTTTGAGGCTGAACACCACCAACTGCACAAAAAACAGCAACTGCACCATCAAGTACTCTCATACTTCTTTCAACTTCGATAGTAAAATCAACGTGACCTGGAGTGTCAATGATGTTTATCTGATGATTATTCCACTCACATGTAGTTGCAGCACTTGTGATCGTGATACCTCTCTCTTTTTCCTGCTCCATCCAGTCCATTGTAGCGGCGCCATCATGAACTTCTCCAATTTTATGAGAGATTCCTGTATAAAAAAGAATTCTTTCTGTTGTAGTTGTTTTACCAGCATCAATATGTGCTGCAATTCCAATGTTTCTAACCATTTCAATAGGATGTTTTCTTGCCATAATAGTTCCTTTTTACCAGCGGTAGTGAGCAAATGCTTTGTTTGCTTCAGCCATTTTATATGTATCTTCTTTCTTCTTAAATGTTGCACCTCTTGAGTTGGCAGCATCTAAAAGTTCATTTGCTAATCTTTCAACCATAGTTCTTTCGCTTCTTTTTCTAGCATATGAAACTAACCATCTAAGTGCAAGAGCTTGTTGTCTAACAGGTCTTACTTCTATCGGCACTTGATATGTAGCACCACCTACTCTTCTGCTTTTAACTTCCATAACTGGCTTTACATTGTCGATTGCGGCATTAAAAATCTCTATGCCTTTCATTTCATCACTTCTTTTTTCAGCTAGTGTTAGGGCACCATAAAAAACTTTTGCTGCTACACTCTTTTTGCCATCTAACATAAGTGCATTGATAAACTTTGTGATTACTTTACTGTTATAAACTGGATCTGGGAGTATTTCCCTTACTTGGGCTCTTCTTCTTCTCATTTTGATTCCTTCAAATTTTTAAATTTTACTCAAATGCTACCAACACTCAAAGGATAGCACCTGTTTGATAAATTTAATATGTGGGTGACGAGTCACACTCTATTTAGGTTTTTTAGTTCCGTATTTACTTCTTGCAACTGTTCTGTTTGCAACTCCAGCAGTATCTAGTGCACCACGAACGATGTGATACTTAACACCTGGTAAATCTTTTACTCTTCCGCCTCTTACTAGCACGATTGAGTGCTCTTGAAGGTTATGACCTTCACCACCGATATAACTGATGACTTCAAAGCCACTAGTCAATCTAACTTTGGCAACTTTTCTCAAAGCTGAGTTTGGTTTTTTTGGAGTTGTTGTATAAACTCTAGTACAAACTCCTCTTCTTTGAGGACAGTTAACCAATGCAGGTGATTTTGATTTTTTGATCACCTTTTTTCTCTCTTTTCTTACCAATTGGTTGATTGTTGGCACATTCTTTCCTTAATTAATTTTTCTCATTTTTCATTAGGTTTCTTGCAAAAATCTAATGAAGCCTGCTATTTTATTTAAAAATAGCTTAAAAAGTGGTTAAGAGATGCTATCTCTTAACCACTTACCTCTGCGCTATTGTTTATTTTAACAATTTTATCTTTGTATAAACCTGTTCCCACTGGTATCATTCTACCTAAGATAACATTCTCTTTTAGATCTCTTAGATGATCCATTTTTGCAGCTAAACTTGCCTCTGTAAGAACTTTGGTAGTCTCCTGAAAAGATGCGGCAGATATGATACTATCACTTCCGATCGCAGCTCTTGTGACTCCTAGTAAAATAGGCTCTGCGATGGCAGGCTCTCCACCCATCTTCATTATCTTCTCATTCTCTTCTCTAAATCTTTGTCGGCTTATCAAGTCGCCCTCGATAAATTTAGTGTCACCGCTATCAACTATCTTAACTTGTCTTAACATTTGAGATACAATAACCTCTATATGTTTATCGCTAATAGCAACACCTTGTCGTCGATAAACTTTTTGAATTTCGCTGATTATATAGTAATGCAATGCTTTTTCACCCATAATTCTTAGTATATCATGACTAGAAACCACTCCATCAGTCAGTTTTTCACCAGCATGAACAAATTCACCCGGATGAACATGAATCTGGGTATTTTTAGCTACAAGGTACTCTGCACTTGCACCATCATCAGCTTCGATTATAATCCTCTCTTTGGCTCTTAGCGGCTTTCCAAATCTAATTGTTCCATCAATTTCAGCTATAACTGTAGCATTCTTTGGTCTTCTTGCCTCAAACAGTTCACTTACTCTTGGAAGACCACCTGTTATATCTTTTGATTTTGCCGCAGCTTTTGGGGTTCTTCCTAATATATCTGCTATCTTAACACTCTCACCATCTTTAACAAAAACTGCTGTTTTAGACTCAAGCTGATACTTTATGATTTGACCCGAATCCGTAGCCACAACAAGAGTTGGTTTTAGTCCTGAGGGAAGATACTCGTTTATAACTAGTCTGCTTTCACCTGTCATCTCATCAAATTGTTCAGTTGCACTAATACCTGGCTCAATGTCTTCAAAAGCTACAACACCGCCCTCTTCAGCTATGATTGGTATAGAGTATGGGTCCCACTCAGCTATGATGATCTGCTCAGCACTACTTGGATGAGCTATCACCTCATCAAGGCCAGTTGCTTTTTCATTATCGCCCATATCTATAATCGAACCTCTTGGGATATAGTGCCTTATGGCTTCTCTATTTTCATCATCAGCAATAACTGCAAAAAGTCCTTTTTCATCAACAAGGTGATCTTTTTCAATATTGTTGTATCTCTCTAGATAGTCACCTGCTAGTTTATAATATTTCACTGTACCTTTTGCTTCAGTTAATACTTTTAAAGATATAGGATCACCATCTTCGACTCTTAGTTCACTTGCATATGGAATACGATTTGGAACACTCCAGCTCTCTTTGATAACTTCAACTATACTCTCATTCTGATGAACTTCATCTCCACTTGCATACGGCAAATAGAATTTACCCTCAACTTTGCCACTGACTCCTGCTAGCTCATTTGCTTTTGCAAGGTCACTTTTTCTTAGAGTATATTTTACCTCTTCTTTGTCATTTTTTATACTCAAGATTGTCTCATCATGAGAGTTATCTACATGTAGAACACCATCTATCTGAGTTTTTATCTTAGGTTCAACAAGCAAAATCGAAGCATTTCTTCTGTTTGCTACGATATTTTTACCCTCTTTTGACCTGTATGTCTTCATATTGTAGTAACGGATAAAACCCTCTTTACCTGCTATGACTTGTCTATCTTGAGCTTCAGTTGACGCAGTTCCACCTATGTGAAATGTCCTAAGTGTAAGTTGAGTTCCTGGCTCACCGATCGATTGTGCGGAGATTATACCCACAGCTTCTCCTGGTTTTACTAGTGAACCAACACCTAGATTTACACCATAACATTTTGAACATACACCTTTTTCGGCTTTACATGTAATAGGTGTTCTAATGGTTACAGACCTGATTCCCGCCTCTTTAAGAATCGCTGCCTTTTTCTCATCTATCAAAGTTCCCTCGGTAAACAAAACCTCATTTGTTATAGTATCAATTACATCTTCAGCTAAAACTCTACCAAATGCTCTATCACTTAATGACTCAATTAGTTCACTACCCTCTGTGATCTCTGTGATCTCTACACCTTCGTGTGTACCACAATCTTCCATAGTTACTTTAACATTTTGCGCAACATCTATAAGTTTTCTAGTAAGGTATCCCGCATTTGCTGTTTTAAGAGCAGTATCGGCAAGACCTTTTCTTGCACCGTGTGTTGAGATAAAATACTCTAGTACATTTAAACCTTCTCTAAAGTTTGAGATAATCGGTGTCTCAATGATACTACCATCTGGCTTTGCCATAAGACCCCTCATACCAGCTAATTGTCTGATTTGAGCTGCACTACCTCTTGCACCTGAATCTGCCATCATATAGATAGAGTTAAAGCCACCCTTGTCACTTTCAGTTAGCTTCATCATCTCTTTGGCAACTTCATTGTTTGTATCTGTCCAAATATCTACGATTTTATTATATCTTTCTTGTTCTGTCAAAAGACCTGAACTATACTGTTTTTGTATCTCTCTTACTTTTTTCTTTGCAGCCGCAACCATCTCTTTTTTGGCTGCTGGTACTTTTATATCATCAATAGAGACTGAAACTCCTGCGACTGTTGCGTATCTATAACCTAAATTTTTTATATTATCCAAAAATGTTGCTGTGACTCCATAGCCACCCTCTTTGTAAACAAAGTCAACTAGATTACCTATATCTTTCTTTTTCATGACTCTATTCCAAAGTTCAGGAGGAACAAAATCAGGCAAGATTGATTTTAGAATGATACGACCGGCAGTTGTAAATATCACTCTTCCGTCAACAACAGTTTTTATCTTGGCTTGAGCCTCTAAAAATCCTGAATCCATAGCTATCATTATCTCATCAATTCCTGAGAAAATTTTATTTGAACCTTTTGCATTTATCTTCTCTAGTGATAAGTAATATAGACCCAAAACCATATCTTGAGTAGGTACTGTTATAGCTTTTCCAGAAGCTGGATGCAAGATATTCATGGAGCTAATCATCAGAACTTTACACTCTGCTATAGCTTCTTGGCTTAAAGGTACATGTACTGCCATCTGGTCACCGTCAAAGTCCGCATTAAATGCTGTACATGCCAGTGGATGAAGTCTTATAGCTTTTCCATCAATCAGCACTGGATGAAAGGCCTGAATAGAGAGTTTATGAAGTGTAGGTGCACGGTTTAGAAGAACTGGATAACCCTCAACAACTTCGCTTAAACACTCCCAAACTTCATTTGTTTTATTGTCTATCATCTTTTTAGCTTGCTTGATAGTAGTTGCATACCCCTTCTCTTCAAGTCTTGCGATAAGATGTGGTTTAAACAATTCAAGTGCCATCAATTTTGGCAGTCCACACTGATCCATCCTGAGATTTGGTCCTACTACGATAACTGAACGACCTGAAAAGTCAACTCTCTTTCCTAGTAGATTTTGTCTAAATCTTCCTTGCTTGCCTTTAATGATCTCTGAGAGTGATTTTAGTGGTCTTTTATTTGCCCCTTTTACTGCATTTGCTCTTCTTCCATTATCAAAAAGTGCATCTACGCTCTCTTGAAGCATTCTCATCTCATTTCTTATGATGATTTGAGGCGCATCAAGCTCCATCAATCTCTTAAGTCTTGAGTTTCTGTTTATCACTCTTCTATAAAGATCGTTAACATCACTTACAGCAAATTTACCGCCATCAAGTGCGACCAATGGTCTTAAATCTGGTGGCAATACTGGTAACATTGTTATCATCATCCACTCTGGTCTATTTTCACTATGTAAAAGTGCTTCTACTATCTTCAGTCTTTTGATTATTGTCTTTTTCTTAGCTTCTGAATTTGTATTGCTCATATCTTCTTTAAGTGTTGAGAGGATTTCAACCAAATCCAAATCAGCAAGCAAATCTTTGACAATCTGTCCACCCATGTCTGCTACGAATCCGCTGTCACCAAATCTTTGGAACAAGGATTGATACTGCTCTTCATTTAGAACATCATACTTCTGCACAGGTTTACTGTTTTCTGCATCATAAAATGCTTCACCAGGTTCGCTTACTATATAGGCTTCATAATATAAAACTCTCTCCAAATCTTTCATTTTAACGCCAAGAAGTGTTCCGATTCTACTAGGAAGCGAATTTACATACCAAATATGAGCTACTGGGACTACAAGCTCTATGTGACCCATTCTACTTCTTCTAACTTTTGTACTTGTTACTTCGACACCACATTTTTCACATTTGATGCCTTTGTATCTCATCTTTTTATACTTTCCACAAAGACACTCATAATCCCTAACTGGTCCAAATATTTTAGCGCAAAAAAGTCCATCTCTCTCTGGTTTTAAAGTACGATAGTTTATAGTTTCAGGTTTTTTAACTTCACCGAAACTCCATGATCTGATCTTTTCAGGGCTTGCTAACCTTATCTGAAATGCACTGAAATCTCTTGGTTTTTGGTCATCTAATATCTCTATTGGCTCTAATCGTTTCATATTAATATCTCCTTTCTTAGGAACAAAGTCCCTAAGAAATTCCTCTCACCAAAGCTTTCCCTTTGGCAAGAAGATTCTGTTTTGTTTTCCAAGTCTCTATCCATACTGTTTATTAGAATCATTATTCATCCACCTCATTATATACTTGAACATCAAGAGCTAAAGATTTTAACTCATTTGTTAAGACAAAGAAAGTTTCAGGAATTCCCGTTGTTGGTACATTTTCACCTCTAGTCAAAGCTTTATAGGCGGCAACTCTACCCTCAACATCATCTGATTTAACAGTCAACATCTCTCTTAATGTATGAGCGGCACCATGACCTTCTAATGCCCAGACTTCCATCTCTCCAAATCTTTGACCACCAAACAGTGCTTTACCACCAACAGGTTGCTGAGTAACAAGTGAGTAAGGTCCTGTACTTCTTGCATGCATCTTTTCATCAACCAAGTGATGAAGTTTCAACATATACATGTAGCCAACATTTACTCTCTCTTTTATCTTTTCTCCTGTTTTTCCATCATATAAATCAGTTTTTCCATCCATATCAATTTTTGCTAATTCAAATAGTTTTTTAAACTCCTCTTCATTAACGCCTTCAAATATCGGAGTAGAAAATTTCACACCTTGGCTCCAATCTCTTGCATAATCCAGCAGTGCATCATCATCTAACTTAGCTAAAAACTCTTTGGCATTCATTAGTTTTGCAATATCTGCGATTTCAGCCATTTTAGCCCTTAGTGTTTTGATCCAATCGCCCTGTTTCTCTTCAAATATCTCAGCAATTTGATCTCCAAGTCTTCTACCGACAAGCCCTAAGTGAACTTCAAGAATTTGTCCTATATTCATACGGCTTGGAACTCCCAGAGGGTTCAGAACAACATCTACAGCTTCACCATTTTTAAGATATGGCATATCTATCTCTCTAACGATATTTGATACGATACCTTTGTTTCCGTGTCGTCCTGCCATCTTATCGCCGACTTTTAATTTTCTTTTTGTAGCAACATAAATTTTGACCAATTTAACAACACCGCTTGGTAAGATATCATCTTTTTCTAAAATAGAGAGTTTTTCGTCATGCTCTTCTTTTAACTTTTTCTTCTCATTTTGAAAATAATTCTTAAGGTCTTTATATTCATCTTCTACCTCTTTGGCATAAGCTTTGATTATTGTATTAATCGCAAATCTATTTACTTTTTTGAGATCCTCTGTATCTACAAAATCACCTTTTAGGTACTCTTTTTTATTTATCTCTTGATCTTTTTGCAGAGAATTCTTTGATAAAATAGAGTTGATTCTAAGCATCTCTTCACGATCTAACATCAATAGCTTATCGTGATGTTCGCGATCTAGTTTATCTTTTTCTTCTTCGTAAGCTCTAAGAGCTCTAGGATCTTTTTCATACCCTTTTTTTGTAAATATCTTAACATCAACTACAATTCCCTCAAGAGATGGGGATGCATACATTGATTTATTTACAACATGTCCAGCTTTTTCACCAAAAATTGCACGCAAAAGTCTCTCTTCAGGAGTTGGCTTAACTTCTCCTTTTGGTGAAACTTTACCAACCATAATCATGCCCGGTTTTACATAGGTTCCAACTTTTACAATTCCGCTCTCATCAAGATGAGCTAAATCCTCTTCTCTTACATTTGGTATATCTTTTGTTATCTCTTCTACACCATCTTTTAACTCTCTTGCTTCAATCTCTTTTTCATAGATATGAACACTAGTAAACGCATCTTCTCGTATCATTTTTTCACTAATTACGATCGCATCCTCATAGTTATATCCATTCCAAGGCATAAATGCAACCATAACATTTTTTCCAATTGCAAGCTCTCCTCTATCCATACTTGGACCATCCGCTATGATCTGTCCTTTTTGAATTTTATCGCCTTGCCTTACTATAACTTTTTGCGTAAAAGTAGTATTTTGATTTGTACGCATATTTTTTTGAAGAGTGTAAAGATCTATAAAAGATCCATTTTCATCTTCACCCAAAATATATATATTTTTATTGTCAACTTTTTCAACAATACCAGCTCTTTTTGCTTTTATCGCTTCCCAAGCATCTCTGGCAGCTACTGCCTCCATGCCTGTTCCAACCATAGGTGCAGTCGTTCTGACTAGAGGTACACCTTGTCTTTGCATGTTTGATCCCATAAGTGCACGGTTCGCATCATCATGCTCCAAAAATGGTATAAGTGAAGCAGCAACACCGGCAACCATCATAGATGAAAGATCAATCATATCAACTTTTTCTTTCTCTATAAGTACAATTTCACCATCGACTCTAGCCTCAATCAAATCTTCAACAATTTCACCGTTTTCATCAATGTGTGTACTAGCTGGAGCTATAACTAAACCCTCTTCCTGAGTCGCTGTTATATATAGAATTTCGCTTGTTATTTTTCCATCTTTTACTTTTCTATATGGTGCTTCAACAAAACCTAAATCATTTACTTTTGCATACATAGCAAGAGTATTGATAAGACCAATATTTTGACCCTCTGGTGTTTCAATAGGACAAATTCTTCCGTAATGAGTTGGATGAACATCTCTTACTTCAAATCCTGCTCTCTCTTTTACAAGTCCACCAGCTCCAAGGGCACTAAGTCTTCTTTTGTGTGTTATTTCACTTAGTGGATTTGTTTGGTCCATAAATTGTGAAAGTTGACCGCTTGAGAAAAACTCCATAATCGTGCTTGTAATCATTTTTGAGTTTACCATATCATGCGGCATCAACTCTTCAACTGATCCACTAAGAGATGTAAATTTATCTCTTATAGCTTTTTGCATCTTGATCAAACCAGTATGCAATTCATTTGCCAAAAGCTCACCAATAGCACGAATTCTACGATTTCCAAGGTGATCACGATCATCTATATGACCTTGTCCATTTTTAACTTTGATAAGGTATTTTACAGTTTTTATTATGTCTTCACTAGTCATTACAGTTACATATTCCGGAACTTCAACCCCTAGTTTGTGATTCATCTTCATTCGACCGACTTTTGTTAAGTCATATCTTTCAGGATTAAAAAATAGATCTTTCACAAATGCTCTTGCAGCCTCTTTTGTTACAGGTTCTCCTGGTCTCATTACTTTGTAAATTCTTATATTTGCCAGATCATTTTCATCTTCTATCTGCTCAGTTTGACGAAGTAGTTTAAGAGTTTCATTGTCTGCAATAAATGCATTTATAACACCATCATCAACACCTGTTGCCAAGTCATTTGCTATTTCAATAGTTTTACATCCTTGCTCAATCAATTTTGCAAGTTTACTTTCATCAAGTTGAGTCAGAGTATCATATAGAACTTCGCCACTTTCACTGTCGATAATAGGAGATGATAAAAATCTATTTACCAAAACTTCGACAGGATACTCTATCAATTTTATTCCATCTTGTTTAAATTTCTCTGCTCTTTTTTTGGTTAATCTTTTACCTGCACTAATAAGTTGATTTCCATCTTCATCTTTGAGATCAAAATCGACTCTTCCTACGAAATCTTCAGGAGAAAATTCCATAAAAAATTTGCTATTTTTTATCTCTATATTTTGCACAGGATAAAAAAGTTTTAAAATATCTTGTTTGCTGTATCCTAAAGCTCTAAAAAGTATGGTTATTGGAACTTTTCTTCTTTTGTTTATTCTCATAAAGAGTGTATCTTTTGCATCATATTCAAAATAGAGCCAGCTTCCGCGATCTGGAATTATTTGTGCGGTATATATAAGTTTGTTATTTACTGTACTGCTCTCTTCTTCTTTAAATATAACACCTGGACTTCTGTGAAGCTGATTTACAACAACTCTTTCAACTCCATTTATGATAAATGAAGTTCTATCAGTCATCATAGGGATATCTCTGATAAAAATCGCTTGTTCTTTTATATCTTTAACACCGGTTTTTTCTCCGGTTTTTTCATCTTTATCCCATAAAATCAGTCTTATTGTCATTTTGAGACCGACTGAATATGTCAATCCTCTCTCCATGCACTCTCTAACATTATATTTTGGTTTACCGATTTCACTGCCTACATACTCAAGTGTAAGCCTGTTTTGCGGATCATGTATAGGAAATATTGATTTGAAAACTTTTTCGATTCCACCATCACTATTTTCGCCAACTCTCAAAAAATCTTCATAACTTTTTTGTTGTAATTGTAGTAGGTTTGGAACATCTATCTTTTTTGGTACTTTTGAAAAATCAACCCTTAGGCGATTTCCCGAATTTAAATTATTTAACATGAGTCTACCTCGTGTAGTAGTTTGAATAGGGTAGTAGTTTATCTACATTGCATGTAGAAATATTAACGACTAATTGGTCATCCGTTATTGTCCTTGGGGAGGCATGCTCCCCAAAGGTTGACTTACTTAATTTCAGCTTCTGCGCCAGCTTCTTCAATCTGTTTTTTGATCTCTTCTGCTTCGTCTTTAGATATGCCCTCTTTAAGTGTTGTTGGAGCACTTTCAACTGCTTCTTTAGCCTCTTTTAAGCCTAGACCTGTAATTGATCTAACAACTTTAATAGCATTGATTTTCTTTGCGCCTGCACTTTTAAGAATAACATCGAATTCTGTCTTCTCTTCAACTGCTGCACCTACTGCACCTACTGCACCTGCAACCATAACTGGAGCTGCTGATACACCAAATTTTTCTTCGAATTCTTTAACTAATTCACTTAGCTCAAGAACACTTAAACCTGAAATATACTCTAATACATCTTCTTTAGATATTGCCATATTGTTTTCCTTTTGTTTCTATTTTATTCATCTTTGCTAGGAAGTAAATTCCTAACAAATTCACACGCTACTAAAGCTACGGCTTGCGCCGAGAACTTAGTTATTATTTTCACTAGGAAGTAAATTCCTAACAAATTCACACGCTACTAAAGCTACGGCTTGCGCCGAGAACTTAGTTATTATTTTCACTAGGAAGTAAATTCCTAACAAATTCACACGCTACTAAAGCTACGGCTTGCGCCGAGAACTTAGTTATTATTTTCACTAGGAAGTAAATTCCTAACAAATTTTATTAAGCTGCCTCTTCTTCTTTTTTTGCTCTTAGAGCATCAAGACCAATTGTGAAGTTTGTAACCGGTGCCATCCAAGTTTGTAGCAACATTCCGATTAATTCATCTCTTGATGGTAATTTAGATAGTGCTTCAATTTTAGCAACATCGGCAATTTCACCAGCGATATATCCAATTCTGATTTGGAACATCTTATTTGTCTCTGCAAATTTTGCAACTACTTTTGTTACATCAAGCTGATCTTCACCCCAAACAAAAATATTTGTGTCTTTTAACTCAATTCCTTCGATCTCAGCATTTTTCATAGCAATTGCTGCTAGAGTGTTTTTTGAGACTTGAACTTTAACACTCTTTTCTCTAGCACTGTTTCTTAAAGCTTCTAGAGATTTAGTGTTAAGACCTTTAAAGTCACAAACGATTAGAGCGTCGGAATCCTTAAAACTTTGGGTTAACTGTTCAACTAATTCAATTTTTCTACTTTTTGTCAATTTTTCTCCTTTCCGACCGGTGATTTCAAGCAGAGTTGGAAAATTCCAAATTAAACCTTGCGGTCTCGGCTATCTCCAATCAAAGATTTATTAAAATTTCAATTCTAATGATTTTTATTTCAAATCAATTAACTCTTGATTATCAAGCGCCATTGAAGGACTCATTGTTAAAGATAAAGCTGCATTTTTGATATATTTACCTTTTGATGCTGCAGGTTTATGCTTGTTAACTGCTCTGATAAATGTATTAAAATTATCTGCAATTTGCTCGTCACTAAAACTTATCTTACCGATTCCAGCATGGATATTTCCTTGTTTATCAACTCTAAAGTTTACTTGACCACCTTTAAAATTTTCAACAGCCTTTGCTACATCCATAGTGACTGTTCCAGTTTTTGGGTTTGGCATGATACCTTTTGGTCCCAAAATTCTACCAACTTTTCCAACCATTCCCATCATATTTGGAGTTGCAATTAAAACATCAAAATTTATCTTTCCAGCTTGTATATCAGCTATCAAATCATCGCTTCCAACTATGTCAGCTCCAGCCGCTTTTGCTTCATCTGCTTTTACATCTTTTGCAACAACAGCAACTACAACTTTTTTACCAGTTCCTGCTGGAAGAACTACTGAGCCTCTTACCATTTGATCAGCATGTCTTGGATCAACATTTAGTTTTAATGCAATTTCAATTGTTTCATCAAATTTTGCACTTGCTAAATTTTTGATATTTTTCAATGCCTCTTCTACACTATATTTTTTTTCAAGATCCACTTTTTTAAGTAGTTCTTGAAATCTTTTTGTTACTTTTTTTGCCATTATATTAATTCTCCGCTTATTTTGCTACCACTTATTCCTTAGTGGTTAAGGTCTGTTTTACTCTGAAACTGTAATTCCCATACTTCTAGCACTACCTTCTATAATCTTTGAAGCTGCTTCTCTGTCATCTGTATTTAGATCTTTTATCTTTTGTTCAACGATTTCTAGAACTTGTGCTTTGGTTAGATTTGCTATCTTGTTTTTTAGTGGATTATCACTACCTTTTTTTATGCCTGCTGCTCTTTTAATCAAATCGCTAGCTGGCGGTTGTTTTGTGATAAAAGTAAAACTTCTGTCAGCATAAACCGTAATAACTACAGGAATATTATATCCCATCATATCTTTTGTTTTTTCATTAAATGCTTTACAAAATTCCATTATATTTACACCTTGTTGACCAAGAGCTGGACCAACTGGAGGTGATGGATTTGCTTTTGCTGCAGCGATTTGTAATTTTATTTCGCCAATTACCTTTTTAGCCATCTATTTTTCCTTTTTATGTTTTTTATTAACTGTCATCTTTTCACGGAAGTAAATTCCGCAAAAATTCACGCTCTACTAAAGCTACGGCTTGCGCCGAGAGACCTTATTAACTGTCATCTTTTCACGGAAGTAAATTCCGCAAAAATTCACGCTCTACTAAAGCTACGGCTTGCGCCGAGAGACCTTATTAACTGTCATCTTTTCACGGAAGTAAATTCCTGATAAATTTTACTCTACTAAAGCTTTGCCTTGCGGCAAGAAACTTTGTTTAACTGTCATTCCTAAACTATCTTCTCAACTTGTGAATAAAGAATCTCTACTGGTGTACTTCTTCCAAAAATTGAAACATTAAGTCTCAATTTACCATGTTCCATATCATACTCTTCAACGATACCTGTAAAGTTTGCAAATGGACCTTCGATAATTCTAACACTCTCTCCATTTTCAAAATAAATTTTTGGTTTTGGAGCACCTCTTTTTTCAACTCTTTCGAGTATGGTGTTTATATCTTTTTCACTAAGGGGTGTTGGTCTCTTGGATTCACCTATAAATCTTCCTACTTTTGGCAAAGATTGTATCTTTTGCCAAAGAGCTGTATCTAAGTCGATTTCTATAAAAGCATATCCTGGATAGATACTTCTTTCTGTGATCTTTTTTTCACCATTTTTAACTTCAATAACATCTTCAGTAGGAACAAGTATATTTTTGAGTTTTTCTTCAACTCCATTATCTTTAACAAGAGTTTCTATTGCTCTTTTTACACTCTGTTCGCTTCCTGCATATGTTTGAATAGCATACCATTTATGTGACATAATCTACCTTGTTATATTATGCTTGATAGCGTATAAGACATAAGCATATCTATAATCGCTAAAAATAGTGAAACTACTGTAACAACGACAAATACAGATATAAAAGCATTCCTAATTTGATCTTTTGTAGGAAATATAACTTTTGCTAACTCTAATTTTGCGTGTTGATAATAACTCTTTAATTTTTCCATTTGTATCACCTTAGACTAGTGGCAGGGCAGGAGGGATTCGAACCCGCAACCTGCGGTTTTGGAGACCGACGCTCTACCAATTGGAGCTACTGCCCTATATGTGAGTTAAGTTTTTAAAAATCTTAACTCTTTAATTTTACTTCTTTATGTATTGTATGCTTTCTAAGTCTCGGACAATACTTGCTTAATTCCAATTTTTCAGTAACTGTTTTACTGTTTTTTGTAGTTGTATAGTTAATATCACCACATTCACTACACTTTAAACCTATCTTAACTGTCATCAAATTTCCTTTTGGTTTCAGAGGAGCTTATAAGCTCCTCTACTAATAAATTTATTTGTTTATTTTTGAAACAACACCGGCACCAACAGTTCTACCACCCTCACGGATTGCAAATCTTGTACCTTCATCCAATGCGATTGGTGTAATAAGTTCAACATTTATCTTAACATTGTCACCAGGCATTACCATCTCAGTTCCCTCAGGAAGAGTGATAGAACCTGTAACATCTGTTGTTCTTACATAAAATTGTGGTCTATAGTTATTGAAAAAAGGAGTGTGTCTTCCACCCTCTTCTTTGCTTAATATATAAACTTCTGCTTCAAAATTTGTATGTGGTGTGATTGAACCAGGCTTACAAAGAACCATACCTCTTTCAACATCCTCTTTTTTAGTTCCTCTAAGAAGAATACCACAGTTATCGCCTGCTTCACCTTGATCCATCTCTTTATGAAACATCTCAACGCCTGTAACAGTTGTTTTTTGTGTATCTTTGATACCAACTATCTCGATCTCTTCACCAACTTTAATAGTACCTTTTTCAATTCTACCTGTTACAACTGTACCACGACCTGAAATTGAAAAAACATCTTCTACTGGCATTAGATAATCTTGATCAGTATCTCTTACTGGAGTTGGAATATACTCATCAACTTGAGCCATTAACTCAAGAATTTTCTCTCCCCACTCACCAACTGTACCAGTTTTTGCTTCTTCTAGCGCTTTCAGAGCAGAACCTGCAACTATAGGTATATCATCACCTGGAAAGTCATACTCGCTAAGAAGTTCTCTAATTTCCATTTCAACTAGCTCAAGTAGTTCTTCATCATCTACCATATCAGCTTTGTTCATGAAAACCACTATATAAGGCACACCTACTTGGCGAGACAATAGTATATGCTCTCTAGTTTGTGGCATAGGACCATCAGCTGCAGAAACAACCAAAATAGCACCATCCATCTGAGCAGCACCTGTAATCATATTTTTAACATAATCGGCGTGACCTGGACAGTCAACATGAGCATAGTGTCTATTATCTGTCTCATACTCGATGTGAGAAGTTGCTATCGTAATACCTCTTTCTCTCTCTTCTGGAGCATTATCGATACCATCAAAATCTTTAAAATCTGCTAGACCTTTACTCGCTAATACTGCTGATATAGCAGCTGTTAGAGTTGTTTTACCATGATCAACATGACCAATTGTACCAACATTTACATGTGGTTTAGTTCTTGAATACTTTTCCTTTGCCATTTCTTCCTCCGTCTGGATTATTTTATTATTATTTTCTATACTCTCTTGTTGGAGAGCACCTAACTTAACTATTTTTTATGGAGCTCATAGAGGGAATTGAACCCTCGACCTCTTCCTTACCAAGGAAGTGCTCTACCTCTGAGCCATATGAGCCCAAAGTGCTCATTAACTACGGTATTCTACCAAATAAAAGTAACAAATTGATTATATATTTAATGGATTGAGTGGTGAACTTGTTCTGTAGTCAAATAATGCAGAAAAAATCCAACAGCTCCCAGTAAATAAAATCTGGAGCGGGAGACGGGACTCGAACCCGCGACCCCCAGCTTGGAAGGCTAATGCTCTAGCCAACTGAGCTACTCCCGCAAATGGTGGTGAGAGAAGGATTCGAACCTTCGAAGGTAAAAACCAGCAGATTTACAGTCTGCCCTCGTTGGCCACTTGAGTATCTCACCCTTTTAATTCACCATTTTTATCTGGTCAAACACTGTTACAATTCACAAAAGAATGGAGCTGGCAAACGGACTTGAACCGCCGACCTGCTGTTTACAAGACAGCTGCTCTACCAACTGAGCTACGCCAGCACCTTTTTTGTGAGGTGAAATTATATCTCAAATATGCTTTAATGTCAATACTTTTTAGGTATAATCACAAAAAAATTGTTGGAGA
>JALSKH010000088.1 GCA_026988975.1 Campylobacteraceae bacterium | reverse complement strand
ATTGGGATAATTGTATATTTCATACCTAACTGTTTACTCTCAAAGAATATAAACACAAAAATACCTAAAGTCACACCCAATATATCTAAACCACCTGTTCCTGCTACATCATTTACAAATAGCTCTTTAAAAAACAGCCCAAAATCCAAACCATGTTCCAGTAGCCATGGTAAAAATAATCCATAAGGCAACACTAACCCTAGTATAGCTAAAACAAAATACACATTTCTCTTTGACATCGTCAATCCTTTAAATTTAAGATGTCAAAGTTTAGCTTTTTATGAGAGAGTTGTCATTCACTTAGGTTCAGATATTTAGTTCCAATCCTTTATCTATTATGTAGTGTCTTATTTATAGTAAAAACATCTTCAAATGCCTTGCCATCCTTAACTTTATCAATCATGGTATATAATGAACTATTCAAATCTTGATTTAATATCCCAGAAACTAGGGCTTTAGAGATTTGATAATTTAAAACAACCTGTTTTTCTCCACCAGACCAAAAGTGATTAGGGTTAAATATAGGTCTTTTGTTAATTGATTTAACTCTTTTAATCTCTTTTTCATTCACTAACCTTATGTCAATATCATATTTTTTACGATAATCAACCTGCATCCCAATACCCTCGTCTAACCAAATAGGTAGTTTGAATTCTCGAAGACAATACCCTAGTCTATATGCAAGTTCGGCATGAAGTAGTTCATGTGCCAATACATCAATATTGTAACCTTTTGGACCCAATACTACATATTCATCCCAAGGAAATGCTGTGGCAGAACCAAAGTCATTTGTGCCATACGCTTTAGCCCTTTGACTTGTACCAGCAATAATTATAATAGGACTTGAGCTAAAGCTCCCAAACTTAGAAATAATTCTTTGTTTTGCATTTTGAACTAATATCGAAATGTCGCTATGCTTACTTCTTTCTATTGCAGAATCGATATAGAGATTTTCTGAAAGTAAATAAAAGTTAGAAAATTTTATAGTTAGTTTTCTATGATGATTAAAAAGAGAAGATAAAATAACTAAAGTTAATAGTAACAATATTAATAAAACGAACCTTTTGAGATTTTTCATATTCATTTTTTCCTCAATTTACTCAAAGTCTGAGGAGCCATCCCCAAATATGAAGCCACATGATACGACTTCACTTTTTCAAAGATAGTCGGATACTCTTTTAGTAAACGAACATAACGCTCTTCTGCACTCTCTCCCATGAGAGACAATACGCGTTTATAGGTAGAAGCATACCAAGTGTCGTGTATCATCATGCGTCCATAGTGTTGCCATTTGGGGTCGCTGTCAAAGATAGCATCTAAGTCATCTATACTTATAATCTCAAACTCTGCATCTTCCAAAATCTCAAAACTCACAAGCGAAGGGCTTTGCTCATAATAACTCACTGAGTCATCCATAAACAAGTTTATCTTGCTCATGCTATCATCGTTAAAATAGAGTTGCCATGTGAAGTCTTTGCCCTTGTTATCTATGAAGTACGATCGTGCTAGTCCACTTTTGATGTACCAAATATCTGAAAACACATCTCCAGCGTAGTGGACTATTTCACCTTTTTTGGCTGATTTTGGTTTGAATTTGGAGCGTACGACTTCCCACTCTTCATCGGTGATTTTTATGGATTTTTCTAGTTCTGTTCTTAGGTAGTTCATATTGCCACGTATCCTCTACATATATTTTTCAAAAAAGCAAACCTCACGCCCATTTTCAATGCTCCTATCATAACATCTACATTTGACAAAGATATCATACCTCTATCATCCCTTCCAAATACTTCACCGCTTCACCTCTTATCTCAACTCTCTCACCTTTTAACAGACAAGAGACTTCACCACCTCTAGCTGATAGTTGTTTGGCAAAAAACTCATCTTTCTTTAATATCTCTTTCCAATAACTCACCAACTGCGTAAACGCAGAACCCGTCACAGGATCTTCATCTATTCCATATTTTGGAGCAAAAAAACGAGTTACAAAATCATATTTTTCACTTTTAGAGGTAATGCAAACGCCTCTTAAATCTAACGCTTTGAGTATGGTTAAATTAGGTGTTGCATTGGTGACCTCTTCTTCATGTTCAAAAATAACAATATAATCCATAGAAGCAAAAGTAGCCAAAGGCTTTACGCCAAAAGCTTGTTCTATTTTTTGACTTATGTCACAAGGTGCTATCGTTTGAATTGGAAAGTCCATGATAAAATTATTTTCATCTTTTCTAACCTCCAATATCCCACTTTTGGTAGAAAACTCAATAATATCCCTCTCATAACCCATACATTCAAACAGCACATACGCAGATGCCAAAGTAGCATGACCACACATATCTACTTCATGTAAAGGCGTAAACCAACGCAGTTCACAAATCTCATCTTTCTGCACAAAAAATGCTGTTTCACTAAGGTTGTTTTCTTGGGCTATCTTTTGCATAAGCTTATCATCTATCCACACATCCAAAGGCACAACCATCGCAGGGTTTCCCTCAAATACTTTGTTAGCAAATGCGTCTATTTGGTAGGTTTTTATAATACTCATCCAAAATACTCCCAAAAACCAACAACCCTTATATCACCAATCTCTTCAGATTGATTATAGGTTAGTACTATTTTTTCATCCACTTCAAAAGGAATCTTTTTAAGTCCATTAAACTCTCTTTTTCTGTTGCCATCATTGAGTTCGTAGCATACCTGTATGGCGATAGTATGTTTATCATTTTTGGCTATAAAATCACACTCAAAATTCTTGTTGTAAAAATAGACTTCATAGCCACTTTTTATAAGTTCTGTTAAAAC
>JALSKH010000087.1 GCA_026988975.1 Campylobacteraceae bacterium | reverse complement strand
TTAGAAATTATTATCAAAAGAAAAAATATGCTAAATTTGCATATAACTTATTTACACACTTTTATTATTATTTTGAAATTTGGCAGGGTTAATTAACTGTGAAAATTACAGTTTTCAATAATTAATACACTAAAACAGTTTTTAGCACCTTTTAAGACAAACTACACTTTTTATATCAAATATTATAAATTTATAGCTTTAAACCTTAGCCGCGATATCTGATTTTATGGTTTTGTAATAGTCTTTGAGATAATCCCCTGCCGAATTACCTGTAGCTATGAGTCCAACATTAATTACCTATCCTTCTGGTATGAAGGTTGCTGTAAATCCACCAATAACATCACCAATCAACCCCACTAATTGTTCATAATACAGCCACCATTTGTAGTATCAACAATAACATACAAGAGTAAAAAGTATAAAAACGCTTACTATTTTTCTTATCGTATACTCATCCCTTCATCAAGATATTTAATAAGTGGATAGATAAAGAAGTTAATGACTCTTCTTTTGCCCACTTTTAATTCCGCTGTCACACTCATACCCGAAGTCAGATATACTTTTTCACCATAGACTATTAAAAAATCTTGTTTTGGTTTCAGATAGATCTCATAAACAGGTCCAAGTTTTTTATCTTCTAAAGAATCATTGGAGATATGGGTAACAATTGCATCAATAAGTCCATACTTTTGAAAGTCGAAGGTATCAATTTTAACCTCTGCTTGCATCCTCTCTTTAATAAAACCTCTGTCTTTATTTAATACGGTTGCTTTTATAATAAGTGGTGCATCTTTTGGAACGATAGAGATAAGCTCCTGAGCAGGAGTTACAACGCCACCTATGGTATGAACCATAAGTTTTGAGACATAACCATCTACAGGAGAAGTAATGGCCTGTTTGGCCTTTTTGAATTTGATAGATTCTATCTCTACTTTTAAGAGTGTCGCCTCTTTTCTCTTCTTGGTGAGTTCTGCTAGGAGCTTATCTTTATACTCTTGTGTTACCAGCAGTTTCTTTTGAGCGAGTTCACTGAGTTTCTCTTGCAGTTGCACAATATCATGCTCTTTCATACGAATTTGTTCTTCATATTCTATGGCTTCTTTTTGAACCTTGTCATATTCATCTTTTGCGATGATGTCAATAACTTTGAGTAGCTCCTGCTCTTTTATTTGAATGTTTTTTTGATGCTGTTTGAGTCTGCTCTTATCGATCTTTACCGATTCTATCTGCTGCCCAATCTGTAGTACCTGCTGATCGATTAGAGCTTTTTGTTGCTCATACCCCTGCTTGGTGGTCTTATATATCAGTCGTTGTGTAGAGAGAAGCTCTTTGTCATTATGCTCTTGCAAAGGCATAAAGCTTGTATTTTTTATCAACGCGATAATTCTTTCAATTTCAAGCTCCAAGAGTCCAAGGTTTTTTACTTTTGAATCAAGATTGGTTTCCGTCACAGAAGGATCTATCTCTAAAAGAACCTCTCCTTTATGCACAAAGTCACCCTCTTTGACAAGTAACTTACTAATAACCCCCGTCTCAATGGGCTGGAGTGTTTTTATCTCACCTGTTGGTATTATCTGCCCTCTGGCACTTACTACTATATCTATCTTTGCTAAGTAGAGCCAAAGTCCACCTATTATCATAAAAGCGACAATAATCCAAAGCAGGCTTCTACCTAGTGGATTAAGCGGTCTGTCTTCTATCTCTATAAGAAGCGGTTTAAACTCATGTCTGTCTTTAGTGTGAAAAAGTTCCATCTTTAATCCTGCTGTGTGTAGAGCTTATAGTAATAGCCCTGCATCTTCATAAGTTTATCATGTGATCCTGATTCAACAACTGTACCTTTGTCTAATACTAAAATAGTGTCACAATTTTTTACTGTTGTTAATCTATGTGCTACTATAAAAGTTGTTTTTCCATCTTTGATCGTATTCATATTGTTCTGAATAATTTTTTCAGATTCATAATCTAGAGCACTCGTTGCCTCATCAAATATTAAAATACGTGGATTGATAATAAGTGCTCTTGCAATGGCAATGCGTTGACGCTGACCACCCGAGAGAGATGCTCCTCTCTCTCCTACTTGCGTATCATACCCTTCTGGGAGTTCTGAGATAAACTCATGAGCACCTGCCATTCTTGCCGCTGCAAGTATGGCTTCCATCGGTGCATCAGGGCGAGAGAGGGAGATATTATCTTTAATCGTTCCACTAAAGAGATAATTCTCCTGCAATACAACACCTATATTGTTTCGTAGCCATTTTGGGTTCATGTGTCGTATATCAACACCATCTATGTAAATTGTTCCACCGTTAGCAACATAGAGTCTTTGGAGTAGTTTGGTAATGGTGCTCTTTCCACTGCCGCTTCTACCTACCAAACCAATACTCTGTCCGGCTTTAAACTCTGCACTGATACCATTAATGACATTTTGCATATCAGGAGCGTAGGAGAAGGTAATATTGTCAAATACAACATCGCCCTCTATTTTTGGAAGGGTTATCGCTTTATCATTTTTCTGTTCTGTCGGTGTATTTAAAATATCACCCAATCTGTCGACAGAGAGCAGTGTCTGTTGAAACTCATTCCAGAGATTTACCAAACGCAGTACCGGTCCACTAAACTGATTTGCAAACATCTGAAAAGCTATGAGCTGACCAACACTCATTTTTCCATCTAAAACTAGGGTTACACCCATATATAAGATTGAGATAGTCATCAGTTTTTGCAGAATACTGGAGAGTCCACCTAAAATATTGGAGAGATTATTAAGATGAAAACTTGAGTTGACATACTTTGCTAGATAATCTTCCCATTTTTTCTGCATAGACCCTTCAAGAGCCAATGACTTTACAGTCTGCACGCCTGTTACAGATTCAACCAGATAGGCATTAGACTGTGCGCCCATTTGAAACTTCTCTTCTAAGCGTTTACGCAGTTGTGGCGTAATAAAAAAATAGATTAGTCCTATCACACCCACAAAAGCAACAACGACTAGAGTAAGCTTTACGCTGTAAAGCAGCATCACCGCTACAAATACACCCGAAAAGAGCACATCTAAAATAACACTGATAGATTTGTTGGCAATAAACTCACGAATCGTGTCAAGCTCTCGCACCCGTGCTATAATATTTCCAACTTTTCTCTTCTCAAAGTAGGCAATAGGCAGGGCTAAAAGATGATAAAAAAGTTTTGCGCCTAGTTTTGCATCTATTTTTGAGGTGGTATGGACAAAGATATAGTTGCGCACCAGTTTTAAGATAAAATCAAAAATGGCAACCACCACAAAGGCAATGGCTAGTACATCCAAAGTACTCATGGATCTATGCACCAAGACCTTATCGAGTATTACCTGTGTAAAGAGTGGTGTCACAAGCCCAAAGAGCTGCATAATAAAAGAAGCAAGCAGTACCTCACCTATGATCTTCTTATAGTTGAGCATCTGCGCATAGAACCAGCCAAAGCCAAATTTTACCTGTTGAGAGAGGAATCTGTGTTTAAGCACAATAACCTTGCCGCTACTCACCTCTGCATACTCTTCGTAGCTCATAGCATAAGGCTCTTTTTGCGTGATATCAAATATTAAAAGCTCTTTTTTCTCTTCATTAAACTGAATAATGCTCATATAGCTGCCGTTTGCTTTTTGAACGATGATAGGCATTGGGTAGTTCTTTAAGAGTTTTTCAATAGGGAGTTTTTTTATACTGCTACGAAATCCTTGATGCTTTGCGATACGGGCCAACTCTTCAATTGAGGGTTCATCATCATCTAAAGAGTACTCTTTGATAATTGTTCTTGCATCTATGGGAATACGATTTAGTTTTCCGGCAATCTCTAAGGCTATTAATGCTGAGTGCACTGATCAACTCCTCTGTTTGTAATTATAAGGGACAGTTTTTGAAAACCTATATCTACCACTCTTTGTGCAAGATTAAGGTTGCTTCGTAAAAGTTCATACTGTGTGTTAAGCTCTTGCAATTTATCAACTCTTTGATTCTCACGCAGACGCATTACCATCTGCAACTTATCTTTATTTTCCTGGAGGAGATTCCCCTCTTTTGTTTTTAGAATTTCGAGTTCCTTAATTTGTGTATTTTTTAAATTGTTTTCATATTGAAAATTATGTTTTGCTTCGACAAGTTGAGTTTGCAAGTTTTTAAGTTCTAGTTGAAGCTGTTCATTTGCTGCGCTGTTTTTAAACCCTTCAAAGATATTAAAACGTACCGAAAAACCTACATTCCAACTCTTTTGACCTATGTGCGATATAGGGTATTCAAACTCTGTTGGGTGCGAGCTGTAGAGATAGTAGTTGGAGTATAAAGAGAGTGAAGGTAACTGCTGTCTAAATTTCAAACGAATCTCTTCTCTTTTTTGAGCGATCTTTTTCTTAAGAATTTGTGCTTCTGATGTATCTTCGAAATTTCGTGTAGAGATTTGCTTCTCTTGTAATATAAACGGTATTAACCTGTCATTTTTATCAATTTTCATATAACTGAGCTTTGCTAACTGCAAAAGATCATCTCTATATTGCATAAAGGCATTTTCAATATCTCTTTGCATAGAGATAAGAAGAATCGCTTCGTCTCCAAGGTCTACCTTGGAGTATCGCCCTACTTTGTAAAGGCGCTCTTTTGTTTGGTAGATCTTTTCTCTGATGCCAAGCATCTTAGAGAGGCGCTCTTTTTTGTTAAGCTGTTTTAATCCGTCAGCATACACTTTTAAAAGCTGTTGTTGGAGATTTTTTTCTGCCTGGCACCACTCTTTATCTTTTATGGCAACATTTGCATTGGCTATTTGCATCTGTGAATTTGTAGCTCCAAAATGAAACAGATTATAGTTGAGTTGCAATGCGACAGAGTTTTGATATCTGGTACTGTTTGAGATGGTTATCCCGCCTATGGATTCAGTTCCAAGAGGAACACCATCGAGTGATTCTGTATATTCGCTGTTATAAACAAGGTTGAGTGTTGGATAGTAGTCTGCTGCCACACCCTCTGCTTTTTTTGATTCTATCTTTTTTTCTACCTGTTTCATCTGCAACGCAAGGGCATGTTTGCTGGCATATGCCGTAACCTTTTCAAAACTTATCTCTTTGGCATCGAGTATTATGCTTATATAGAGGAGTAAATATACTATTTTCTTCAAAAATTCAATCCTGTACTTACTTGCGTGTTATGCAACTCTTCACACATCTGACAATCCCAACACTCAAATTTACAATTCTTAATAAATTTATTCCATTTCTCAAATTTTTTTAAATCATATTTTTGTAATTTTATATATTTGTCAAACTCTTCAAAGACTATCTCATTGCCATCTGCATATCTTTTGACTATATCCATTGATTGACGCATGAGCATAAAATCATTTCTACCATGTAGTTTCAATATTTGAATATACTCAAGCAGTTCATTAATATCTTCTCTTTTTATAGGAATATTTGCGTTTTGTAAATTATACCATGGAATTTGATTTTGCCATGACGGACAGGTTGCACATCCTATAGATGTTGTAAAATAGGCATCTGAACACTCCTTAGTTGCCGAACAGTTATAGTGATAATGCTCATCCATAGCCGGACACAACCCTTTGCACCACTCATTTATCAAAATTACCATAGGTATTTTATAACGATCATATGCTTTTTTTAATCGTATAAGATTATCTCTGTCTCTTAAATTATATCTATCAATGTTTATAATATCAAATCCTACCTTAGCATAATCTACATACTCTTGAGGTTTAGAAACTTTTTTCAGTATTGTATTTTTTATAGTTAGTTCTGGAAATTCTTTTTTTATTTTTCCATGCAACATCCAACTATAATGCGGGATAGTAACTGAGCTTAAACCTTTTGCATACAGCGGTTTTAGATTTTTAATAAACAGATCTAAATTCTCAGAAGTAGGATCCACAAGCGTATTATTAAAGGTTGCGGAGACTTTAATGCCAAATTTTTTCTGTATCTGCATCATTGCATCAAAAACTCTTTTGTTTTGAGCACCAACACCCTCTTTTGCATGCTCTGCTATATTTGCAGTGCCCATTGCATCATTCATAAATGGAGGCATATTGTATGTAAAATAGATATCATAAAGATAATTATGATATTTTTGTAAAAATGGAACAAACTCCTTATAAAAGAAGTCTGCATCCATTTGTGTGTAAAAAGGCAAAGAGAAGATTTTACTCATGCCAAGCACTACTTACTATATTCATAAGATCAGGGGTATTTTGAATATCTTTGTTATCTATATGTCTCATTCCTTTATCTTCACCATAGACATTAATCTGTTGAATCACAAGCTCCATATCATCATTAGTGATATACATACCATCATAGAGTTCAACTCGCTCTATTTGACCTCTCGTATCATCAACATCTTTTATTTTAATAAGGTCATTCTCACCATATTGCAAGAAGATGTCATCATGCTTTATTGTAAAGCTGATATCATCTTTTGTGATTCCCTCACCAAACTTGATAACATCTACATCAGAGCTACCTTTTTT
>JALSKH010000086.1 GCA_026988975.1 Campylobacteraceae bacterium | reverse complement strand
CATATCCCAGAGTTTTGGGATACAGACTACCAAGGGTTTAAAACGATGAAAACTTCTATGGTAGCGAGAAAAAAGAGTGGTGGTATGACCGATGAGGATTTTTGGGCGTAAATGCTCCCACCTACAAGAAAAGAGATGACGCAAGCCCTATAAGCCCACCAAATACCCCACCCCACACTACAAGCCACCCCAAGTGCTCTTTGATGAGTTCTTGGACTAACTCTTTTACCATCTTAGGTGTGAGTTCATCTAAACGGTTGGTAATGAGTGTTTCGACGGAGTCTATCATGTCTTCAGAGAGGGCTGAGTGTTGTATGTGGTGGTCTAACTGTGCTTTAAAAGTATCGGAAGAGACTATGGACGAGACGGCTGACTTTAACTTGCGCCCAAAAGGTTCACGCAAGCCCTCTAGTGCTTCTTCTCCTCCAAACATCTGTATGGCTCCACCAAACTTAGACTCCATCACTGTCTTAGACAAAGCATCAAACGCAGGCGAAAAGTCTGCACCCTCTACCAAAGGGGCTAGGTCTATCTTTTGTTCTTCCTCGGCGAAGAATTTACCTAGCTGTTCTTTGGTAAAAAACTGTTTCATTATCATGCTACGTATAGAGGCTTTAAAGGTCTCAAAGTTCTTCTCTATCACCCCAGAACCATACAAAAACGGCACCCTCTCAAAAAGCATATGGATAGCCAACTGGTTGGTAATAGCCCCTGAGAGTGCAAAGAGTCCTGTAAAAAGAAGTGGGTTATGGTAGGTCTGCGGTACGACAAAAGAGAGTCCTATAAGCAGTAAGGAAAGTATATCGGTCATCAAAGATTTATTCATTATTATGCGCTTTGTTTTTGTGTATTTTAGCATAGTTTGGGTTATTATCACATATCCAAAGGACTAGCCACCCTACCCTTGTTCATCTCCGCTACCACGTGAGTATAAACCATAGTGGTCTCAACTGCCAAATAGGTTAAAACTGTTCTATCTCTGGTTTAGCCATTTCTATGGGGTGTTTTTTGTTGTGGTAAAAAATGTAGTGTTTTATCCACCCTACATAAGACTTTTCAGTTTTGATACTATAGTGCTTAAATCGTATTTTGTCACGGACTATATCTAGTAACTTTTTCTTAATTTGCATAACTTACTCCTAAAAATAGCAGGACATTATGTCCTCTATCGCCAGAAATCGACAAATAGAGGAACACTTTGTCCAAATATTGGCTCATATCCTAGTAAAAGGACATAAGAAACTTTTATAATTCTATAGTTTTTTAGAAAAAGTATCAAAAATATGGCAAATTGACATATTTTTAGAAATAGTCAGACATTTTTGATATACTACTAACATGAAAAATATAAGAATAGCGGGACATTTTGTTCCTCTAATAAAAATTAAAATTTTTGGTTCGGGCGTCGATGTCCCGCGCCACCGTTAGAATTAAATGAAATTTCATTATCATAAATCTGCAAAACGAATAGGCATTGAAGGTCTCGTTATTTGCACCTTGTTTTCATTAATGCTTGGTAGCGCTTGGTTTTATCTTTTATTTGTGCAAGAAAAAGAGGCTGGAATTATTTTTGGTAATATAATTGGTTGGTTTTCTATCATCTTAATGCCAATTTTGTATTTCTGGAGTTTCCGACTTGTCAATAATCCAAGTCAATGGGATATAAAAATTACTGATTCAGAAGTTATATGGAATGCTCCTGAAAAAATAGGTGAAACTAGTTTTCGAATAAAAATAAATGAAATAGTAAAATTTGTTTGTGAATCATCAAAGTTTACGGATGGCGCTGATTCTCATTATTTGGTTTTAGTTGATGGAAAAGAAATTAAATTAAAGCCAACTCAATCTGGTGTAAATATAGATTTATTTATTCAAAAACTAAAAGATCTAGGTGTTGATATTGAAGTTAAATAATTCTAACAATTTGGTCCACTTGACCGTTGGCAGCGCAGTTCGTTTTCAAAGGTCATCTTTTATCAAAGTTCAGTGTTCTTGCATAGTTCACCGAACATCTGCCAACGTCAAGTGACCAAGGCGTTATCATCGAAGGTAAAGATGAAAAGTGAAATTAACAATAGGTATGAAAAAGACTTTTTAGTTCTTCTTGATGAAGAGTATGGTTACCGTCTATGGTTTTGGTTTCCAAATATTACATCAAATAAATTAGATATATGGTGGTCTGAGTTAGATCCAGTAGACCCATACTTTATGACTCCAGAGCCACTTATAGGTGACTTGTATCAAGCAGAAGATGATGATGAACTTGAACTTTTTACAAGTCTTCAAAACACATCCAAGTTTTATACAGTTCATATCCATAGCAATGATGATAGTATACTCAAAAAGCCAAATGGCACTAAAATTTACCATAAAGGCTACGAGTCATAGCTATCATAAAGCATTAGAGAGTAAATTTATGCACCCCATATTTAAAGGTATAGCTTAAGAAAAATTCATTTAAGTTTTGCTACAATAAGACATATTTCAAAATAAAAAGGATTTTTATTGTGCAAACTTTAACATTAGATATTCAAGATAACTTTATGCAAGACTTTCAACATATTATAGAAAAATACAAAGATAAAATCACCATCAAAAAAGATAAAAATATAGAGTACGATCCCCACTTTTACGAAAGAAAAAAAGATTTAGAGCAGATAATAGAAGAAAGTGAAAACGGTACAATGGAGCTTCTATCTCAAGAACAATATGATAAAGAAATGGATGTATTTTTTAAAGATTTAAAAGCCAATGAAAATATTTAGAACGAGGCTCTACAAAACTCAGATTTTAAGAATTTTACAACACATTGCAAAAGACAAGATTAGTGC
>JALSKH010000085.1 GCA_026988975.1 Campylobacteraceae bacterium | reverse complement strand
GTCAAACACCGTTATTTGTAGGATTTGGCGTAAATGAAAAAACAGCAAAAGAGAAATCAGCAGGAGTGGATGGCGTTATCGTTGGTAGTGCTTTTGTAAAAATTTTACTAGATGATGCGTTGAGCGGAACTCAAAAGATAGAAAAAATCTCAAAAATAGCAAAAAATATAAAAGATGCGATTAACTAAACGCTCTGTATCTTATGAGAAGCTTTGGTAGTAGTAGCAAAGCGCTGATGAGAGATGTAAGCATCACTAAAATAGTCAATAATCCGAAGTAAATAGTTGGTATAAAGTTTGAAAAGACTAAAATCGAAAATCCAAGTATGATAGCTACAGATGTGTAATACATCGCATATCCTATGCTTTCATGCGACCTTTGCATCGCTTTTATATAATCCCCATCTTTTGCAAACTCTTCTTTGAACCTGATGATATAGTGTATCGTGTCATCTACTCCTATTCCTATGCTTATAGAAGCTATGGTGATAGTCATGACATCTAGTGGGATGTTGGCAAATCCCATAACCGCAAAGATGATGCCTACGGGTATGATATTTGTGATTATAGCTATGAGTGAAATCTTGAGTGATCGAAACAGTAGTAAAAACATCAAAAATAGTATAAGTAAAACCGCTCCTAAAGTCAATATCTGAGATTTGAACAAGGATTGGAGCATATTGTTGTATAAAACCATTAGGTTTGAGAGTCTAAATTTTACACTTTTGTCATCTATGATTTTTGGCAAATCTCTTTGGATTTTTCGTATAAGAGCGTCTCTTCTTAGATTTGGATTTGAGTCGATTATCCTCATGGCAAATCTTAGCTGATTTTGTTTTATATCTATAAAAGGATTTAGCATTATATCTCTAAATTTTGTTGGAAGTTCATTGTAAAGAACTGCCAACTCAAAAGTATCCAAATTTTTACCGCCATTTAATTTTCTTGCTATCTCCAAAACAGTACCAAATGATTGTACATTTCCAACCTCTTTTAGTGATTTTAGATATGAATTTATCTTTCTTATGGTTTCCATCTTGTTTGGTGTGAACCAGTATTGGTTTTTGTTTTGATTTGCATCAAACTCATCTTCAAACTCATCAAATCCACCACTATCTGCTTTGGGCTTTTCTGTTTTTTTTGTCTTAAATGAAACGATGAGATCAAGCGGTGTAGTCCCGCCTAATTTTTTATCTATAACTTCCATACCTTTATATATCTCTGTATTTTTCTTAAAATAGCTTATAAAACTATTTTCCACTCTCAATCTACTAGCACCTATGATAGACAATATAGCTATGATGATAGCGACAATCAAGATGCTACTACCATGATCGATGACTAAATCAGAGCAGATTTTTGTCAAACTGAAACTTTTACTGTGCTTTATAGGTTTGGCGCTTTTTTGAAAAAGCATCATAACAGCAGGAAAAAGCACAAAAGAGACAACCAAAGAGGTGGCAACTCCTATGCTCATCATGTAGCCTAGGTTTATGACAGGCTTCAGTTCTGATATAACCAAAGAGCCAAAACCTGCTATGGTTGTGATGATGGCAAAGAAACTAGGCTTAGCTTTTGAGAGGATGGTTTGAAGTATAAGCTCTTTTTGAGTAAGTTTTTCATTTTGAGCTAACTCTTTATACTTTACTATTAGATGTAAAATTATCGATAGAGTGATGATGAGTTGCAAAGATACAAAATTTGATGATATAACAGTAACATCCCAGCCAAAGAGTCCTAAAAATCCTGTGGTAAAAATAACTGAAACAACCGAAACCAAGATAGGAATAAATACAAATTTTATCTCTTTAAATATGATAAGCAGTATGCCGATCAGTAGCAAAAGTAAAATTGAACCATATATTCTAAGGTCGCTTTTGATGAAGCCTATCATGTCATCAGCCACCATACTCACTCCGCCCAAGAACATCTTTGCATCACTTTTGTATCGACTCATGACACCTCTTATTTTCATGAGAGTTTCGTGTGTGATTTTTCTTTTGGTGTCTTTGTAGAGTTTGAATCTTGTTTCTAGTATGTTTAGTGCTTTTTCATCACCAGCTTCTCTTAGCTCTGCTCTTTTTTTTATGAATTGGCTATATTTTTTATCATTTTTCAGATAAAGAAGTATGGCGGTTGTCTTGAAATCATCACCTACTAAGTTATTCTCATATAATGGAGAAGTTAAGAACTCTTTTCTAGCTAGCTTTTTATCAGTTGTGCTATCCTCTAGCGTTGGTATCTTTTGGAGCAAATCTTTTACTGCTCTAGGTGGACTTTGCAAAAGAGGAACATTAAGGATAGAGACTACAGAGGTGACCATAGGAATTTTTTTAAAGTCACTGCTTAGTTTTTTTAGGGTTTGAAGTGATTTTTTAGAAAGAAGCGCAGTTTTTGGAGTGTATGTGACCACTAAAAAGTTTGGCATATAGTATCTTTTTGCCATCTCTCGACTAAATGCCAAGTCTTTATCGTTGTCTAAAAGCAGAGTATCCGCAGAAGCATCTACACTTAAATTTGTAGCAAAATATCCAAATATAGCAGTAAAAAGAAAAAGGGTAGCAAGGATGGTTTTTGGAAATTTTAGTATAAAATTTGCGTATATTGCCTTTAACATACTGTTTATGATTGTTTATCTAACTTTTTAAGTAATTCATCAAAAGATATCTTTTTGAGCTCATCGGAAAATTGAGATCTGTAAGTTTGGATTATGCTTACTCCCAAGATAGTTACATCATATATGTACCATTGGTCATTTTTGGCTCTATAAAATTTGTAAACTATGTCATATTTTTGTTTTTTATCTTTGATTTCACTAAGAAGATGAATCCTATTGCTTTTTATCTTCTGTA
>JALSKH010000084.1 GCA_026988975.1 Campylobacteraceae bacterium | reverse complement strand
AAAATAATATCCTAATTTTATATAAATCCTAAAAAATATTGCAAATTGACATACTTTTATAGTATCTTTTATTTTTACGATAAAATAATAGTAATGAAATTATCTAGGAAGTATTATGCCAACACAAAACACGATAAAATGCCCCAATTGTCAAACTGAGATAGATATAGATGAAATCTTTTACCATCAAATAGAAGAGCAGTATAAACAAAAGAACTTAGCAGAACAGAAAAAACTTCGTGATGAGGTAGAGGCGAAGCGTCAGGAGTATAAGCAGGCTTTTGACTCTCTCAAAGCTAAAGAGACGGCGATGCAAGAGCAAAAAGAGAAGTTTGATGAGGAATTGCGTAAGGCTACCAAAGAGCAGTTACGCATAGAACGTGCCAAGCTTCAAGATGAGCTTAAACGTGAGTTGGTAGAAGAGCAGAGTGCGTCTATGGCACTCCTTCAGAAAGAGCTTGAAGAGAAATCGTTACAAGTACAAGAGCTTAATGCCTCTAAAGTGATGATAGAAAAACTCAAACGTGAGAAAGATGAGATAGCTTCTCAGGCTAAACTTGAAGCCCAAAAAGCGTTGGGTGAGGAACTCAAAGCTGAAAAAGAAAAACTCGCAAAGCAAGCACAAGAGCTCAAAGAGCAAGCCCTCAAAGAGATTCGAGAAGCCTCAGAACTAGAACTTAAAGCCAAAGATGAACAGATAGCCCAAATGGCAAAAAGTATAGAAGATGCCAAACGTAAATCAGAGCAAGGCTCTATGCAGGTGCAGGGTGAGTCATTGGAGACTATTATTGAGTCTTGGTTGGCTGGGCAGTTTCCTTTTGATACCATTGATGAAGTCAAAAAGGGTTCCTTTGGTGCAGACTGCATACAGACCATTCACACTAGAGAGCTACAAAACTGTGGGGTCATCTGCTATGAGTCTAAAAATACCAAGGCATGGTCTGATGGTTGGATAAGCAAACTCAAACAAGACATGCTCAAAGTGGGTGCAGATTTGGGGGTGCTAGTAACTTCAGTTTACCCAAATGATATGGACCGAATGGGCTTTGTAGATGGTATTTGGGTCTGTAGCTTAGATGAGTTTAAGGGGTCTGCTAGTCTGTTACGTGAAAGCCTCATTCGTGTGTATAAGTCGGTGCAAAAAGAGGAAAATAGAGGTGACAAAATGGCACTACTCTACAACTACCTCACAGGCAATGAATTTGGTATGCAGATGAACTCCATAGTAGAGGGTTTTATGACGATGCAAACAGAACTAGACAAAGAAAAACGCTCTCTCATGGCAGCATGGAAACGCAGACAAAAGCTCATAGACGGTGTACTGCAAAATACCACAGAGATGTATGGCTCGTTGCAGGGCATAGCAGGGGCTGGTGCATTAGGGCATATTGAGGCTTTGGAGTTGCCTGATGGGTTAGACGAGGATACCGAATGAAACTTTATATCATAGCAGGGGCAAATGGTAGTGGTAAGACTACTTTTGCCAAATCTTTTGCTCAGATACATGGGCTATATTTTATCAATGCAGATGAGATAGCAAAAGAGCTTGACCCTGAGAATATAACCAAACATCAAGTCAAAGCAGGGCGTATCTTCTTTGAAGAGCTAAATAAAAGGCTTAGTGAAAAGAACGCTTTTATTATAGAGACTACATTGTCTGGGAAGTATCTTGTAAAGTATATAAAAAAGGCTCAAGAGAGTGGCTTTGTGGTGGAGTTACTCTATCTGTTTTTAGAGAAGCCTGAGACCAATATAAGCCGTGTGGCTGTTAGGGTTATGTCAGGTGGGCACCATGTTCCTAAAGATGATATAATAAGGAGATTTTATAGAAGTCAAAAGATGTTTTTTGACGTGTATAAGGATTTGGTTGATAGTTGGGAAGTGTATTATAATTCCAATGAGACCTTTGAAAAAATAGCAGATACAGATAATATTTATGATCATGAGAAAATGAATGAGTTTAGGAGTATATCAGATGACACAAAAAATTAAAGTAGATATATCAGATACTATACAGCAGATAGGAAATGATGCTGTACGTGAGGCTCAAAGAAAAAATCTAGAAAATGGCATACCCAATGTCTATAGTAAAAATGGAGTACTCTACTTCCAACTTCCAGATGGGACTATCACGATGGAAAATCCTTTTGAACAAGGGGAGTTGAAAGAGCGGTTGGATGTTTTGACTGGTAAATAGGTTCGATTTATAGGGTGGAATTGATATTCCACCACATAGGGTAGTATGCATAAGGTCACACTCTCGCCGAAAGGGCAAGAGTGTATGGTGTATTTTAAGGGTGTATATTCAACGCCTGACCCTTAATTATATGTTGGTGGACTTTTCTTGTAATGGCTCTTTTGCATCTTTGAGAAAGTCACAATAGGTTATACTGTTATTTGCCAACATGGTTCTCTCCTTGACTTTTTATTGGTTTGAGAAATCTTGGAAAGATTATACCTGAGGATTTGAGTATCTTCTCATACTTTTGGTGGATACCATGTTGGTGGACTTTTCTAAAAAGATAAAAAAGTTGTAATTTTTAAAGGTTTTTAATAGTATACTCTATAAACTATTTTAATAAAGGAAAGAAGAATGATACAAGAATTAAAATCTATATTAGAAGATGAAATATCAAAATACAATATTGCAAATGAACCTTATTTCAAAAGTTTACTAAATGGGACTATGGGAAAAGAAACTTTTTTACAAACACAAGAACAATTTTCTTATTTAGTTGAGTCATTTGCAAATTAAACCATCCCACCCACATAGTTCAATCTGCAATTAACTTCACCAGTCAAAAAAATAATTCTAATCTCTTTTTACACCATTCTACTCCAATTCTTGTAACTTTTCTCTAAA
>JALSKH010000083.1 GCA_026988975.1 Campylobacteraceae bacterium | reverse complement strand
AGTGACAAAGCAATCAAAAAAATATTTAAATCTTTAAAACCAAAAGGACGATTTATTGCAGAATTTGGAGGCTATGGAAATATAAAATTTCTAACTGATGCTATGCAAAAAGTTTTTAATGAGCATAGAGAGTTTGGTACATTTAATAACCCTTGGAACTTTCCAAAAGATACCGATTATAAGCAACTTTTAGAAGAGAATAATTTTAATGTTGAATATATTGAACTCATTCCTCGACCTACAAAAATTGATGATATTTCAAACTGGTTAGATATTTTTGCAAATGGAATAATTTCTCATCTAACACAAGAACAACAAAGTGTGTTTAAACAAGAAGTAAGAGATATATTAAAACCAAAAATCTATTCTGAAGAAGATGGATGGGTAGCTGATTATGTAAGATTGAGATTAAAAGCTTATAAAACAGTTTAGCAAAACTTGGAACTAATAAATTTTCTAGCAAAAATTCTTTGGAACGATGACAAAATGATTGAAATCAAAACATCTTATGAAGATGAAGAGCGATTTATCACAATTGGAAAAATTACTGCAAAGATATATGCAGTAGTTACAACTTATCGTAAAGAGAGCATAAGAATTATATCTGCTATAAGAGCAAGAAAAAAGGAGATTAAAATTTATGAAAGCTGAAGAATTTGATAAAATATTTGATGATAACGAAGAAGATATTGTTGAATGCCTTGATTTATCTACAATCAGAAGACCAAATTTAGAGCCTAAAAGAATTAATATAGATTTTCCTACTTGGATGGTTAAAAAACTTGATGAAGAGGCACAACATATTGGTGTAAGTCGTCAAGCTATAATTAAAACTTGGTTAGCTGATAAAATTATGCAAATTGAACATCACAAAGTAGCTGTATAACAAAACACAGGAACGAATAATTTACCCTCGTGGGAAAATTATCGTTCAATTAACAAAAAAAGGTTCAAGAAATGACCAAATCCATTGATGTTTTGCGTGCACGAAAGGAAACTATCGCATGTGATGACATTATTCACTTCAACAATGCGGGCGCATCACTAATGCCTGTCCCAGTGAGTGAGGCATTGCATGGCTACCTTAGATCAGAAGAGCGAATCGGCGGATATGAAACCGCAGAGAAGTACTCGGAATCGTTAGAGAGAGTATATTCTGTCGCAGCAAAGCTCATAAGTTGCTCCCCTAAAGAAATTGCTTTTGTTGAAAATGCTACTAGGGCTTGGGATTTAGCTTTTTATTCGTTTAAATTCAAACCAGGCGACAAGATTCTTACTACAGTTGCGGAATACGGTAGCAATGTAATCGCATATCTTCAGCAGGCAAGGCGTTTTGGGGTTGAAGTTAATTTTGTTCCAAATGATGAATCGGGTCAAATAGACATCGAGGCTTTGCGTAATTTAATTGATGACAAGGTTAAATTAATTTCAATTACGCATATCCCAACTGGCGGTGGACTCGTCAATCCTGCAGTGGAGGTCGGGAAAATCGCAAGGTCAGCCAATATTCCGTTTATTCTAGATTCGTGTCAAGGCGTGGGACAAATTCCAATAGATGTCGATGCTATAGGATGCGATATACTTTGCACAACAGGTAGAAAATTTTTGCGTGGTCCTCGCGGTACCGGTTTGCTATATGTAAGAAAGGAGTTGATCGAAAGACTAGAGCCTCCGATGCTTGACCAGCATGCTGCAGAATTAATCACGCCTTATGAATATAAAATTTGTCAAGATGCAAAGCGTTTTGAGAATTGGGAACAATTTTTTGCAGGCAAATATGCTTTATCGGTTGCCATAGATTATGCACTTTCATGGGGGATTGAATCAATTAAACAGCGAATTTACAGTCTCGCCAATTTGTTACGCAAAAAGTTGTCTCAAATTGATAGCATAGAAATTACAGACGAAGGTATTGAAAAATGTGGAATAGTTACATTTACCTCGGGCAATATTGCGCCGAGAGAAATTAAACAAGCATTAGCCACATATAAAATAAATGTATCGACAGCGAAAGGCTCAGGTAGCCTTGTTTCTTTTAGTGCTCGGGGCTTAACTGAGGTTGTGCGTGCCTCTATTCACTACTTTAATACGGAAGAAGAGATAGATTATTTTATAGATATCTTAAAAACAATTGTCTTAAAAAAACATAACAAATGCAAGTAGTGGACGGCAAAAATTTAGAGAAAAATGGTTACATACTTATAAAGCAATAAAAGCAGATGTGAAAATATAGTTTAAAAATTACAATATTTTATGTAAAGTTGTGGCGTTTCCCATCCACTTTTCTAGCTCTTCCCACCTCTCTTGCTCTATCATACTTTTGCATTTTGACAGTTCATTTTCAAAAAGATTTATGGCGTTTACGAGATTGTCTCTGTTTTGCTTGAAGATATCTGACCACATGAGAGGTGATGATTTTGCGATTCTGCTCATATCTTTAAATCCTCCGCCTGCTAGTAAAAGTATGCTTTTTGGGTCTTCTCTGCCCATGACGCTATTTGCTAGTGCGTAACTGAGTGCATGAGGTAGATGAGATATAAAAGATGCGTGTATATCGTGATTGTGTGAGTTCATAAAGACGATTTTCATGCCTATGTGAGAAAAGATTTGTATGGCTCGGTTTTTGTGATTGTCTCCACTCTCATCCATGTCGCAAAGCACCACTACACTATCATGATATAGATTTTCTATAGCTGCGCTTGGACCGAATTTTTCAGTTCCTGCCATCGGATGAGCTGCTATGAAATTTGATCTTATCTCTTTTGGTACGCTTTTTAAAATCTTCTCTTTTGTACTTCCTAGATCTACTATTGTAGTCTCTTTTGGTATATCTTTGAGATTTTGAAGTACGCTTATAATCGCTTCAACAGGTATAGCTAGAAAAATCATATCGCAGTTTTTTATCTCAGCGAAAGAGACTATTTCATCCACTAGCCCAAGTTTTAGTGCCTCTTCACAGTGTGAAAGATTGTGGTCAAAACCGCATATATTTGAAATAAATTTTATATGTTTTAATGCTAACCCTAAAGAGCCTCCCATAAGACCCAATCCAATGATACCTACTTTCATTTGCATGACCTTTAACGAATAATTAATTCCAAAAATGGTATTATATCTTTTTTTTATTGCAATTTTAGTATATATAAGGCTTCTAATGAACAAAATATTATTATCAGGACTGATTTTAGCTTCTTCGCTTTATGCCGTCACAATTAAACAGATCAAATTTGATGGCTTGATACATCTCTCACCTAGCATAGCAAAAGAGATCATGGGTGTACATGTAGGGGATATATTAAACCCTGATACCATTGATCAAGGCATAAAAGATCTTTTTAAACAGAATTTTTTTAAAGATATATCTGTCAGTGAAGATAATGGAGTATTGACGATAAGCGTTGTTGAAAGACCTGTTATCGCAAATATTGAGATTGTCGGAATCGGAGACAATGACAAAAAAACTCTAAAAGATTTGATAGAGATAAAAAAAGGCGAGATATATGATGAGAACAGAGCCGACAATGCTAAGAAAAAGATTGAGAAATATTATGAATCAAAAGGTTACTTCAACACTGTAGTAGAAGCGACAACAAAAAAACTCAACAAAAGCTCCCTTACTCTAAGCCTGATAGTAAATAGAGGTGAAGAGATCATAATCCAAAAAGTCAAATTATGCGGAGCTAAAAAGTTCGACTACAGTGATATAAGGTCATCCATAGCAAATAGACAAAAAGAGTTCCTCTCTTGGATGTGGGGATTTGATGATGGTGTTGTGAAGCTTGGAGATTTGCAATACGATAATGAAAGGATAAAAGATTACTATCTTAGACACGGGTATCTTGATGCCAAAGTCAGCACTCCCTTTTTAAAAGCGTATATGGATAGTTATAGTGCTAATCTTACCTACAATATAAAAGAGGGTGAGCAGTATAGGGTGGGTAAAATAAATATTTCAGCACCAAAGGGCTTGATTGATACGAAAGAGATCATTTCAAATCTACATCTACAACATGGACAAGTCTTTAGCTCTAAAAGATTGAGAAAAGATATAGAGACTATCAAAACTGATGTTGCAAATCTAGGTTATGCATATGTGCAGATAAATCCTGATGTTAAGACAGATAAGAAAAAGCATATAGCTGATCTGAATTTTATAGTCTATCCTGGTCAAAAAGTTTATATAAGAGAGGTTAGGATCTCTGGAAATACTAAGACGATTGATAGAGTTGTCAGAAGAGAGGTTTATCTTGCTCCTGGTGATCTGTATAATAGAACAGACTTGAAAGATTCTAAAAGTGCACTTAAAAGAACAGGTTATTTTGAAGATGCCAACATCAAAGAGATAAGGGTAAGCGAAGATAAGATAGATCTACTTGTAACAGTGAAAGAGGCTCGTACTGCTTCCATAGGTGGCGGTATAGGCTATGGCTCATCAGATGGTCTTTTGCTAAGCGCAAATCTCTCGGATGGAAATATATTTGGCTCGGGTATAAAAGCAACAGTAGATGTTGAGAGGTCAAATTCACAACTTAGCGGAAAGATATCTTTGAGTAACCCTAGAGTGTTTGACTCTATCTATAGTTTAAGTGGCAGTATATATAGAGCAACATATGACTATACATCTTATGATCAAGATACAGCAGGATTTAACATAAATGTAGGTAGAAAATTTGGAAGAAATTGGAGAGGTTCAGTTGGATACAATCTAGAGAGCTCAAAACTAAGCAACCTTTCTGCAACATTAAATCCATCTCTTTATACTACCGATACAACTCTAAAAAGTGCTATAACACCTGGAGTTTCATTTAATAACACAGATGACTATTATCTCCCTAGAAGCGGTATAAGTGCCTCTTTAAGTATGGAATTTGCTGGAGTTGGAGGAGATGAGAAATTTTTGAAAACTAGAGGAAAATTTGCCTATTTTTATGGGCTTGAAGATAAGATTGATTATGATTTGATTCTCAGATATAGAGCAAGTTTTAACTATATCATAGATAACGGATATCTTCCGATAGGAGAAAAAGCTTATATGGGAGGCATTAGTACTGTCAGAGGTTATGCTTCAAGATCAATATCACCGAAAAACAGCAGTGGAGATCTTTTGGGTGGAAAGATGATGTTTGCAAACAGTGTTGAAGCTAGTTTTCCATTGATAGAGAGACTCAAACTAAGAGGGGCGCTATTTTTTGATTATGGTATGATTGGAGAGAATGGATTGGATATAAAGAGGGCAGGAACAGGCATAAATCTTGAATGGGTATCTCCTATGGGTCCGATTAATTTAATCTTTGCAACTCCACTTATGCAAGAGGCAGGAGATGATACATCATCATTTGAATTTACTATGGGAAGACAGTTTTAGTCTTCTAAAACTATCGCAAAAGAGGCTGGTTTTGCCAGCTTTTTTATGCATTCACTTGCAAGATAGAGCTTTTTGCTGGACTTTACATGTAGAGTGTGATTTGTGTATTCAAAACTAAATCTATCATCTGCTAAATCTTTATGCAGACAATTTGACAAAGAGAGTATGAAGCTGAGCCAATTTACAATCTTTATATCTGGAAGAAGATTTTCATATATCTTAAGGTCGTCTCTTGAGGGTAGTTTTTTCATATGGTATTTGATGAGTAGAGCCATTAGAATTTTTTCATTGTGTGAAAAACCATAGTTTAAACCATTGATTATAAAATAAAAACTATGAAGGTTTTTTTCGTAATAATTTAAACAAACTCCTATATTGTATAGTTTTGCAGATGTTGTTAGGATATCTATATACCTATCATCGATTCCATGAAGATATTTAAGTGCGTGAAAAAGTTGCTTTGTATATCTTACGATAGAGCTGTTTTGCCTATCTTTGAGTCCAAATCTATCACTCAGGCTTTTCAAAGAGAGCCTGAAGTTTTTAGGGAAAGTGTGGTTTGAGTTTCTAAGTAGATCACATAAATATACTCCCTCTCTAACACCAACCCCTGAGGTTATTATCTTTTTAGAGTGTAATTTTTTGGATATTTTAGAAAAGATATATAATCCCTCTCGTATGGTATCAATTCTATCTTTTTTTATATTTAAATTTTTAAGATTTAAGAGGTCAGATTTTTTTATCTCTTCTAGCAAGTCTGTGTAATCATCTAGATTGTACTCAAAGCCATGTACTGTTTTGAGTGGGTACTCTATCTTTTTCATTATTAATTCTGAAAATGATCTAGTGGTACCTCCGATAACGATCAAATTTTCCATATTGAAACTTTTTGGAATATCAGAAATTTTTTCATTTATGTACTCTTCTATTTCGTCGGAAGAAGCCTTTTTGTCTAAAAATAGCTCTTTTAGTCTAACCGTTCCGATATCTATAGAGATAGTGTCTGCAACTTGTCCATCTTTTATGAGAGCAAGTTCAGTGGAGCCACCGCCTATATCTATAGTAATGGCGCTATTTATGGGCATTAGCAGATTTTTTGCTGCTACTGCTCCATAATATGCCTCTTTTTTCCCCTCTATGATTTTGATATCTATTTTTAAATTTTGTTTTACTTTTTTTATAAAAGGTTTTGAGTTTGGAGCATCTCTAAGGGCTGAAGTTGCTATACATAAGACTTTATTGCATTTGAGTGTTTCGATTATATTTTTGAAGCCAACTAGTGCATCAAAAGTTCTTTGGAGTGGTTTTTCTTGAAGAAAACCGTCGTTTTCATAAGCACCCTCTCCTATGCGAACTCGGCTCTTTATCTCTTTTATCAAGTGATATGCAAAATGGCTGCTTTTTTCAAAGACAACCATTCTTGCTGAGTTGGAGCCAATGTCAATGACAGCCGTTCTCTTCGCCACTACTCTTCTTCGCTCAGTTGCTTGAATTTCAATTTTAACTCTTCCATGCTCTCTACATTGTCGCGATCTGGTACGATACAATCAACTGGGCAGACAGATATACAAGCAGGTTCATCATAGTGACCTACGCACTCTGTGCAGATATCGGGATCAATTATGTATATTGGGTCTGACTCTTCTATGGCGGTATTTGGGCACTCATCTCTACATGCATCACATGCTATGCACTCGTCTGTTATTAATAATGACATTCTAAATTTCCTTAAAGCTTTAGTTAATACTATACTTTTGTATAATATTAGAGTGATTTATACAGTAACTTTACTTTAAAAAAATTTAAATAATCAATATTTTGTAATTTTTTTTTATTATTTTTGCTTTGGAATGAGTATTGAGGCAATCGCACCATTTTTATCTATGCGATTTTTTATATTTATCTCTATATTCAATGCATTTGCAGCATTCTTAGCTAAAAAAAGTCCAAGTCCAGCACCAGATTTGTTTCCAACTCTTTTAAAGGGAGCAAAAAGATCCTGACTCTCATCTATGCCTTTTCCTTCATCTATGATTTTTATCATATATCCATTAGGAGTAGATTTGGCATCTATATATATGGTTTTGCCAATGGGTGTGAATTTTATAGCATTTTGTATGAAATTTTGCAGTATATGAACCAAAAGAGTAGGCTGGGTTTTTAGTTGATAAGGTTTATCTTCTATATGGGTTTCTAGTTTTTTCTCTTTTTGGTATGCTAAGATTCTAAAATTATTTGCTCTTTCTTTTAGGAATTTTGTTAAATCTATCTGAGTAGGTTCTTCAAATTGTGCACTCTCTTGCCTACCAATTTCTAGTATATTGCTTATCATCTTATTCATTTCGTTGATAGTCTCAATATTCTCTTTTAGGGTATCTTTGTACCTTTGTTCATCTCTGGGTTTTAGAAGAGTTACCTCGTTTTTTGTTTTCATAACCGCAAGTGGAGTCTTTAGTTCGTGAGAAGCACCGATAAAAAGTTCTTTTTGTGATAGAGTGAAAGTCTGAATTCTTTTAACCAAACCATTTATGCTTTTTCCAAGAGGCATGAACTCTTTAGGCAGGGTTTTAGGATCTATAGTTTGCAAGAAGCTTTCATTCATTTTTGCCAATTTTGTTGTTAGAGATTTTATAGGTAGCAGAAGCATCCTAGAAAGGAACAGTGCATAAAATAGAATCAAAAACAGCATTATAAGATTGATTGTTATGATGTTGGTTAAAATTTCACTAAGTAGTTTATCTGTGGTTGAGATATTTCGAGTTATAGATATGAAAAGAGATTTTTTTTCGTTATAGGGGTATAAAATACTCAAATAATGAATATTGTGTTCGCGGGAGAGTTTAAATGATATACGAAACTTATGGTTTTTTTTGACGACTATTTTAGCATCATTTTCAATATTTTTAAGCGAAGAGGATATAGAAAATTTTTGTACTTTTTTAAGGTCAGAAGATTTTTCGACTGCTACTAAAGCAGCTTCATTCAAAAGTGCTTTATTTAAATCTTTGTAGATAGAAATTTTAATGTAACTATATAAAATAGTAGAAAAGATTACAATTAGTATTATTAGAGCTAATACTAATTGTAATACAAAGCTATATCTTATACTTTTTTTGGAAAGCAAAACCTATAACCTCTTCGTCTCACAGTCTCAATAGTTGAGATTTCCAATGGTTTATCCATTTTTTGACGAATCTGGTTGATAGCAACTTCTATAACATTTGGTGTTACAAGTTCAGGCTCTTCCCATATAGCATCTAGGAGTTGCTCTTTAGATACGATTTGGTCACTATGACGAGCTAGGTGTGTTAGAACTTCAAAAGGCTTACCTTTTAGCTCTATCTCTTGGGATTTGTAAGTAATTTTCTCTTCATCAGGGTCGATTACTAAATCATCTATTTTGATCACATTGGTTCCACCAAATCTAAGTCTAGCTTCTATACGAGCAACCAAGATATCAAAATCAAAAGGTTTCTTTATGTAATCATCAGCGCCAGCTTTTAGAGCTTTTATCTCACTCTCTTTATCATCTTTTGCTGAAAGTACGACTGCAGCAGTTCTTGGAGTTTTCTGTTTTATGATGTTTACAAGATCAATTCCATCACCATCAGGTAACATCCAATCAACCAATACCAAATCATAATTTCTTATTCCTATATAATACTCTGCATCCTTGAAATTTTCAGAGCTATCTGTCTGATAGCCAAACTCTTGAAGCCCTTCAGCTATAGTTCTACCTAGAGTTACTTCATCTTCTACGATTAGAATTCGCATTATTGTTCCTTCTTTAAAATTTAGGGGAGAATTATAGCATAATTTTAGCTGGATTTAAAGTTTTTTTAATAAAAATTTAATTTTTTTTAAAGTTTTTTTTAATTTTTACGCCAACAGTTGAATCAGGCAAGATGTCTGGCTTAAAAATTTCGATAGAGATTTTTTTTATTTGAGGAAATTTCTCTTTCAAAAGAGCAGTTGAAGAGTTTAGCGCATCTTCTATAAGTTGGTATCTATTTTTTATAATATTTGATTTTAGAAGTTTTACTACTGTTGCATAATCAATAAAATTTTTCTGTTCGTAGTTATATTTTATCTTTACATTTACGAAAATTTTTTGTGGTTTTTCCCTCTCAAAATCCAAAATTCCCAGTATCGCATCAAAAGTAAGATTTTTTACTAAAATCGTCATTTAAACAACTCTTTTTTCCTCTTTTTTTATTAATCGCATGATATTTGGTATATGTTTATATAAAATGATAAAAGATATGATCAATACAGGAGCATGTGTACTGATGTTGTTTATCTGTGGATGAATAACAAATGATGAAAAAACAAGAGCTAGTAAACCTAAAAGCGATGAAACTGAAGAGACTTTAAATGTTTTTGCGGCAATAGCCCAAACAACTATACCCACAATAGTTTCAACAGGAAGCATAAAAAACAGGACTCCCATGCCGGTAGCCACACCCTTTCCGCCTTCAAATTTTAGATATGGGCTATAGCAGTGTCCAAGAACACTCAAAACTGCAATTGCCCATAAAGTTGCATCAGCTAACCCCATCATCTTTGCAATGGAAAGAACGACAACACCTTTTAATATATCGCAAACAAGTGTAGCAATGGCAATCTTTTTAGCAAGTTTTGGATTTTCCTGCTTTAAAACTCTCAGTACATTTGTAGCCCCGATGCTATGGCTGCCCGCTTCGGTAACATTGACTTTTGCAAAGTATTTGCTAAGCAGTAGTCCAAATGGAATACCTCCGATAAGATATGCTATTATGTAAAACTGTATATTGATATTGTATAAAAAATCCACATTGGTCCTTAATTTTTATTCTCGAATTTCTTTTAAAACTATTTCGTGAGGCTCAGACCGAAGGGAGGATTTGTCCTCTAAGAAATAGTTTTAAAAGAAATTCGAGAATAATTCTAGCAAAAATTTAATTTAATTATGCTTTTGCTATAATACCACAACATTTGAGTAAAAGGATTTGATTTTGGATAATGAAACACTCAAAACAGAGATAAAAAAATTAAAAAAAGAGTTAGGCGTTAGTATCGTTGCTCATTTTTACCAAAAAGATGAAGTCTTCAATATGGCTGATTTCAAGGGTGATTCGCTTGAGCTTGCCAAATGGGCTGCAAAAGATGAGAAAAAAAATCTCATATTTTGTGGTGTGGGATTTATGGGGCAAAGTGTAAAGATACTCTCGCCTGATAAAAGAGTTTTTATGCCTAAAATCGCATGTTGCGCTATGGCGAGGATGATCGATGTGGACTATTTTGATCAAAATATAAAAACACTCGAAAAAGCAGGCATAAATAAAGAGGATATCATGCCCGTGACCTACATAAACTCTTCAGCAGAGGTAAAAGCGAGAGTCGGTGAGATGGGCGGTACAGTTTGTACTAGTTCAAATGCAAAAAAGATCATCATCAAAGCCAGAGAAACAGGCAAGAAGATACTATTTGTGCCAGATCGTTGTTTGGGACAAAATATCGCAATTGATATGGGGTTAAAATCATGTGTGATTGGAGATGGAGCTGATCCAAAGAGTGCTGATATCATCTGCTATAACGGTTTTTGTTCAGTTCATCAACTTTTTGAAGTGGAGGATATAGAGTTTTATAAAAATAAATTTCCGGGTATCTTGATAGTAACTCATCCCGAATGCAAGCCAGAAGTTTGCGCAAAATCAGACTTTGTAGGCTCAACATCACAAATCATAAGATATATAAAAGAGTTGCCATTGGAGCAAAAAGTAGCAGTAGGAACAGAGTTTAACATGGTAAATAGATTAAGAGAAAAAAATACCTTTGTCCTCTCATCCACCAAACCAGAGTGTCCAACCATGAACGAAACAACTCTACAAGATCTGTACAATACTCTAATCTCAATAAAAGAGAAAAGATACGAAAATGAGATAACAATAAGCAACGAAGTAAGAGGAAATGCATACAAAGCACTAAAGAGAATGTTTGAAATATAACTAACCTTACAGACTATAAGCCTAGGTGTGTTTATAGTGCGTAAGGTCAGTTATAACTCTACATGTAGAGTGATTTCTTTGCGATAGCAAAAGCTTTAGAAAAAAAATAAAAATAAGTTTCTTCTCGGCAAAGCCGTAGCTTTAGTCGCGAGGAATTTTTACGGAATTTATTTCCGTAAAAAGGGGACAGTTAAATGATAAAAAAATTTGTGAAACAAGCACTTCAAGAAGATGTTGGAAGAGGTGATCTTTTTTATTTGGTAGGAAATCGTGAAAAGGCTGTTGCGAAAATCATCTCAAAAGATGAGGGAATTTTAGCAGGTGTTGTATATGCAAAGGCACTTTGCAAGATAGAACACATAGATATAAAATTTCATAAAAAAGATGGGGCAAAGCTAGAGTATGGAGATACTATAGCTACGCTCAAGGGCAAGTCAAAGAAGCTTTTGATGTGTGAGCGAACCATACTAAATCTTATGCAGCATGCCAGTGGAATCGCTACAAACACACATAGTTATGCAGATATCATAAACGGCTTATCGGTAAAACTGTTAGATACAAGAAAAACAAGACCACATCTTAGGATTTTTGAAAAATATGCAGTTAGATGTGGTGGTGGAAATAACCATAGAATGGGACTTGATGATTGTTTGATGTTGAAAGATACACATATAAAAACTATTGAAAATTTGAAAGAGTTTCTAAAAGAGGCTAGATTTAAACTACCCTATACCACAAAGATAGAGATAGAGTGTGAAGCCGTAGAGTTTGCAAAATACGCCATGAGTTGTGGAAGCGATATGATAATGTGTGACAATATGAGCATAGAAGATATCAAGCAAGTTGTCAAATTCAAAGACGAAAATTATCCACATATATTGGTTGAAGCAAGTGGAAATATCACTAAAGAAAATATAAAAGAGTATGCCCATACAAAAGTTGATGCGATTAGTAGTGGAAGTTTGATACACCAAGCTACCTGGCTGGATTTTTCTATGAAGATTATCTAAAAGATTTGTGATTTATGGCTGACGATCAAGAAAAAACGGAAGAACCCACCTCCAAAAAGATTGAAGATGCCAGAAAAGATGGAAATGTTCCAAAGAGTCAGGATACGAGCAGTTTTGTAACTCTTGTAGTGGCGATTTTTACTTTTTTAGCACTTTTTCCTTTTATGCAAAAACACCTTGTAGAACTGTATCGATACTATCAATCTTTCATAGGTGTTGAATTCACTAAAAATATGATTTTGGAGATTTCAATCGTCACATTTAGAGAGATACTTTTAGTTGTGATGCCCTTAGCTGTTGCAGTTGCAATCTCTGGTTTGCTTGCCGGTTTTTTACAGTTTGGTTTTGTCTTGAGTACAAAACCACTTACTCCGGATTTGAAAAAACTTGACCCGATAAAAGGTTTGAAAAATCTTCTTTCACTAAAAAAGCTAATAGAGACTATAAAAACCATCATTAAAGTTGCTTTGGTATTTCTGTTAGCTTACAATTTTTTATTTGATTTTGCCAAAGAGATGCCAAGAGTTGTGTATCTGCCAATTTTTGATCAACTTGCATGGCTTAAAGACAAAGCGATGATTTTAGGCTCTGCCATGCTTGCGCTCTTCTTTTTTCTAGCACTTTTTGATCTGTTTTTTGTTAGGTATAACTATTTTAAAGATTTAAAGATGAGTAAACAAGAGATCAAGGATGAGTATAAGCAGATGGAGGGGGATCCTCAAATCAAAGCTAGAATCAGAAAGATACAGATGGAGATGACTAAAAAAAGGATGATGCAAGAGGTGCCAAATGCTGATGTAATCATCACAAATCCAACTCATTTTGCAGTAGCACTTAGATATGATAAAACCAAAGAGAGAGCCCCGATTATTTTGGCAAAGGGAATGGACAATCTAGCGCTAAAAATCAAAGAGATAGCAAGAAAACATAAAATCCAAATAGTAGAAAACCCGCCACTTGCTAGAGAATTATACAAAAAATGCGAGATAAACGATACGATTCCTGAAAATCTCTATAAAGCAGTGGCAGAAGTTCTAGCATTTGTGTATAAGGCAAATCAAAACTAAACGCTTTTTTATGATATTTTCAGTATAATGCAAAAAATTTTGAGGTTTAGATGTATATAGATGCTTATAAAATGATGATGGATGCAAAGCATATAGTGCTTGTTTCACATATTGACCCTGATGGCGACACTTTGGGGTCAGTTTTGGCACTCTATGATACTCTTAAGAGAGCTGGCAAAAAAGTTTCACTTTTTAACGCTACAAAAGAGTTGCCTAGAATTTTTGATTTTTTGCCAAACATTCAAAAAATTCACAATAAACTGCCAAAATTTTATGATTTGGTGGTAAGTTGCGATTGTGGAAGTTTTGACAGACTAGGGATTGAAAAAGGTAGTTACAAACTTATAAATATAGACCATCATCTAAGCAATGAATTGTTTGGTGATATAAATATAGTAGATCAAAACAGTGCAAGTGCCGGCATGGTTGTTTATGATTTTTTAACTAAAAATAGTATAAAGATTTCAAAAGATTGTGCGACTTGTATATATACAACGATTGTCGAGGATACGGGTTTTTTTTCCTATTCGCATCTTGATAGCAGTACTTTTGAGTGTGTGGCAGATTTGGTAAGTTTGGGAGTAGATGCAAAAAAAGTGGCGATGCTTCTTAAAAGCAGAGTTTCATTGGCAAAGAGTAGATTATTAGGTTTTGTTTTAAACAATTTTGATCTCTTCTTTGATGCTCAAGTTGCACTTGTATATATAGATTCAGAGACTCTGGTTAAAACTGGTGCAAAAAGATACGATACTAAAAATATAGTAACCGTACTTCGTGATATAATAACAGTAAAAGTTTCAATTATGATACTTGAGCAAAAAAATGGCGACTATAAAGTCTCCTTAAGAAGCAAAGATGATATAGATGTCTCAACTATATCAAAATTTTTTGGTGGCGGAGGTCACAAAAATTCAGCTGGTTTTGAAGTAGAGCAGATGGATTTGGAAAAACTCAAAGAAAAAATATTAAAACAACTAAGGATAATCATATAAATGAGAAATTTTACAACAAACAACAGACGAGGAAGTTCTAGCATAGTAGTATCAATAGTTTTGATTTTAATAATAGCACTATTCGCATTTATCTATATGTCGCCTATGTTTGAGAGAAATGCACCAAAAATTGGTATAGCAAATAGCCTTTATTGGAATCTAAAGAAGCCTTTGAAGTTAAATTTAAGTGATGATAGCGGTATAAAATTTGTGCGAATAACACTTAGTGATGGAAAAAATAGCATAGAGATATTTAAAAAACTATATACAGATATAAAAAAGAGTCAATTAGTAGATATAAAATTTCCAAGAACAGGATTTACTAGCACAAAGAAAAAATTTCAACTTCTTATAGACGCAACAGACAGCAGTAAGTGGAATTTTCTCTCAGGCAATAGTGCAAAAAAATCTGTAAATATTACAATCGACAGAAGAAGACCAGAGTTATATGTAGTAAACAACTCTTATAAGATTATAAAGGGTGGTGTTGCAACAGTCGTTTTTAAAGCAAAAGACGCAAATTTAAAATCTCTATATATAGATACAAATTTTGGTAAAAAATTCTATCCAACACCATTTTATAAACAAAATTACTTTGTCTCTTTGCTTGCATGGCCAGTTGAGCAAAAAAAGTTTAGAGCTACTATTGTGGCTATAGATAAGGCAGGAAATGTATCTAAAATGCCTATTAGACTCTTTTATGTTAATAAAAAGTATAGAATTTCAAATATAAAACTCAAAGATAATTTTTTGGATGGCAAGATTGCAGATCTGATTTCAGAAGTAAAACCTGAACTTAGTAGTGCTTCCAAGGTAGATCAGTTTAAGTATATAAATGAAAAATTAAGAAAAATTAATGAAGATATCATAGAAAAGGAGACTACTCCAATAGATAAGGAGATGATAAATAGTTTTTATCAAAAAAGATTTTATCCATTGAGAAATGGAAAACCAGTTGCAAGTTTTGGAGATCACAGATACTATAGTTATAATGGAAAACGAATAAGTGAAGCTTGGCATTTAGGTTTAGATTTGGCTAGCGTTAGAGCGGCTAAAATAAAGACACAAAATAGTGGCACAGTAGTTTTTGCCGATCAAAATGGCATATATGGCAACAATCTGATCATATACCATGGATTAGGACTCTACACACTATATGGTCACTGTTCTAGCTTTTTAGTTAACAAAGGCGATAGTGTAAAAGCAGGACAAGTAGTAGCTCATACAGGCTCAACAGGTTTGGCTTTGGGAGATCATCTGCATTTTGGTGTCTTAGTTCAAGGCGTTGAGGTCAGACCGGCAGAGTGGATGGATAAAAAGTGGATGAAAACAAATATTTTTAGTATAATCAAAGCATCTAAAAAGATGATAGATAGAAAGTAGAGGAACTATTTTTGCTTGATTTTAGAAAAGATAGAAGGAAATAGCATCAAACAAACTACGATAAAAAATCGCATAGAGAGTGTTGGTATAGGGCTTCACAAGGGAGAACCTATAGAGATAGCATTAGAACCCATGGAGGCGAATAGCGGTATTGTTTTTTATAGAAGTGATGTAGGTATGAGTGTAAGAGCGACCCCAGATAGCGTCGTAAATACACAAATGGCGACAGTCATAGGTGATGGGGAAAATTATATATCCACTATAGAACATCTTCTCTCGGCTATATACTCTTATGGCATAGACAATATCAGAGTAGTTGTAAACGCCTCTGAAGTTCCTGTTATGGATGGCAGTAGCGCAAGTTTCTGTATGCTTCTTGATGAAGCTGGCAAAAGAGTTTTAAGCGAAAATAAAAAATTTCTGATCATAAAAAGAGAAGTCGAAGTAGTTGATGGCAAAAAGTTTGCAAAAGTGACACCCTCATTAAAACCAATATATGATTTTACTATAGATTTTGACCACCCTATAATCGCTAGACAAGAGTATAGATTTGAGTTCAGCAAAAAGAGTTTTATAAAAGAGATCTCAAAAGCGAGAACATTTGGTTTTTTAAAAGATGTGCAGTATCTAAGAAGCAGAGGATTAGCGCTAGGAGGTTCTTTGGAAAATGCTGTTGTTCTTGATGACAATAAGATCCTAAACCCTGAGGGCTTAAGATATAAAGATGAATTTGTACGACATAAGATACTCGATGCTATAGGAGATTTGTCGCTTTTAGGTGCAGCTATCGTGGGTGATTACAGATCTTTTGCGGGAAGCCACAATCTAAATCATAAACTAACAAAAGAGATACTAAGAGATCCCAAAAATTATGAAATCAAGACATTTTCCAAAGAGAGTGCCAAAGAGTTACAAAAGGTTTTCGCATAGCAAACTTAAAAAAAGTGGAAGTTTTGGTTATCTCTCTCTCTTCACCTCTGAAAATCGGCATATATCATGATGATAACCTTATTAAAGAGTATGTAAAGAGTGAACAAACAAGTGAGATACTACCTGTAGTCTTTGATGAGATTTTAAAAAAATATGAGCCCATCGCTCTCTTTTTTGCAAAAGGACCGGGAAGTTTTATGGCAATAAAAGTATCTTATATATTTTTAAAAACTCTAAGCATCACGCTGGGAGTTAAGCTTTTTGGTTGTGACGGTTTTGAGTTCAATCAAGGCGAGCCTATCCGAGCGATGAGAAAAGTATATTTTATAAAAGAAAATGGTAATATAACTACAAAACTGTTTAAAGAAGAGTTGGCACAAAATTTTAATCTGCCAAGTAGGTTAGAAAAAGAGATATTTTCTAGTGATTGCGAACCTCTTTATATCTTGCCGGCAGTATAGGAATAAGTATGAAAGAGATGCGAATAAAAACTCCAGCTACAAGTGCAAATCTAGGTCCTGGATTTGACTCTTTAGGGCTAGCAATAACACTCTATAATGAAGTATATATAAAATCAAGCAGATATCACAGTATCTCCATAAAAGGAGAGGGTGCAAACAATGTCAGACTAAAAAGAAACAATCTTTTTATATCTATTTTCAATGATATTTATGCAGAATTAGTAGGTCATAAAGATACTTTTAGATTTGAATTTAAAAACAACATTCCTTTTGCAAGAGGCTTGGGTAGCAGTTCAGCAGTGATAGTCAGTGCAATTGCATGTGCGTATAATATGGCTGACATCAAAGCAGATAAGAGAGTTGTGTTAAACAGGGCGCTAGAGTATGAGCCTCATCCTGACAATATTGCCCCGGCAGTTTATGGTGGCTTTGTCAGTTCTGTTGTTGAAAATGGCGAAGTTTACTCTTTGAAAAAAGAGTTAAGCAAGAGGATAAAAGCTGTGATGGTTGTGCCAGATAAACCCATGTCAACATCTCACTCAAGAACAAAACTAGATAAAAATTTCAGCATAGAAAAGATGGTTTATAACATTTCTAGGGCTTCACTTTTGAGCTCTGCATTTTTTAGTGAAAATTGGGAAATGCTAAAAGTTGCATCAAAAGATTGTATGCATCAAGATAAGAGAATGCTTGCATTGCCTGAGCTTAAAAATGTACAAAAAATGGCACTGAAAGATGGGGCATTGATGAGTACACTTTCAGGGAGTGGGTCATCTTTTTTTACACTGTGTTATGAAAAAGATGCACAAAAGATCACTAATAATCTCAAAAGAGAGTTTGAAAATTTTAAAGTAGCAACATTTGATTTTGATAATGTTGGTTATATTATTGAAAAATAGAGAGTCAAGTTGGCAAAAGAGTTAAATTCTGATATAATTACGGGTTTAAAAATAACTACGCGCATGTGCGTTGGATGCAGAGGAAGATTTCCCCAAAAAGATTTATATCGTTTTCAAGCAAAAGATGGAAAATTGACAAACTACACACACTATGGTAGAAGTTTTTATATCTGTAAAGAATGTATGAAAAACAATAGAAGAAGATTAACTAAAATCTTAAATGGCAAATTTAAAATA
>JALSKH010000082.1 GCA_026988975.1 Campylobacteraceae bacterium | reverse complement strand
ACTAAGCATTGATACACCTTGCTCTGTAAAAACATAGGGGAGATATTTTGTATTTAAGTTTTCTTTAAAGGTCACAAATTGTGACCTCAAGTTTTCAAACTCCTCTTTTGTAAGTTGAAATCTAAAATTATCTGGAAATCTTCTGATATTTCTTTTGACTGCTTGATTAAAAACTTTTGTCTCTACACCATAAAGTTTAGCCAAATCCCTATCTAGCATAACCTGAACACCACGAATAGTATAAATTTTATTTTGAATATTTTGCTCATTGATGATTAATTCGTTCATTTACTCACCCTTTTGTAAAACAAATGCAACGCTTTGAACTACTTCTCCGCCAATCTCCTCAAATGCTCTTGGACCTAAATGCACCAAAGTATCTATTTTATGATTTTTAATTATTTTAACTCTTAGTTTTTCATAGCTGCTTAAAAACATCCATGAGTGCTGATTTATCATGCTCATAAAACCATGCTCTTTTGTAAGTTCTAATGTTCGCTCCATAAACACGGCAAACAGATCAGATTTGCTGTCAGGATATCGCTTCTTCACAAAATCACTCAGTTCTTTGTTCATCCCTTTAGAACCCATATAGGGAGGGTTTGTGACTACACAGTGAAACTCTGATGTGAGTATTTTTTTTTGAAGTTTGTATTCTCTTGACAACATGCCTTCATCAAAATCTTCATCACTCTCTGGAATCATAAGAGAACCAAAGTTTTTGATGCCCTCAATCCCTTCAAGCTCTACTATATTTGGCTTCACACCTTTTTTGAAAAATCTTTTATGATACTGTCTTGCTTTCATCGTAAGTGCAAAGTTGGCAAGCACCGAAGCCCTTTTGTCTATGTCGCATCCGTAAAGATTCTTTTGAAGTATAAGCGATGGGATTTCGCTTTTGTTGTAGCCTTCCTCTTCGTAGATTATAGTCAGCAGATCAAAAGCATAGGTAAGTGTATGACCACTGCCGCAACACGGATCTAAAAAAGTCAGCTCTTCAGGTGAGTTTACATGTAAGAAGTTCTTACTCTCTTCTTCATTCTCTATATAGTATCTCATATGCTCTTTGAGTTTTGAAGCTGGATGGTTTAACATCCACAGTTTTCCAAGAGAATTTTCTACCATGTATTTTACTATCCAGTGAGGTGTAAAGAGTTGCGTGGCTGCCGGAATATTTGAAGGTGTGATTTTTTTGTTTTTTTTGAGCATTGCAAATACATCATCTTTTTTCTCTGAGATGTAAAACTGATACAACCAGCCTATGATTTCAATATCAGCACAATCCTCCTCACTCATAGCATCAACAACTTTTGCTCTGATGGAACTTGGACTCAACATATCTTCTGGAAGCAGCAGCTCAGTATAATCGCTAATGCGTTCAAACATCGAGGGCATAAGTGAAGAGAAGTGATTACATGTAGCGATAAAGAGCATTTTATAGGCTTCGTTATCATTGTCTTTTATACCGGATATTTTTTTATCTATGAGGTCAAAAAAGCGTTCTTTGTTAAATTCAAATGCTTCATCAATCTCTCCCGCTTTGGCATCTACAAATATTTGAGGTATAGGTTGCGTTTGAGTCGTAGAGATTACAGCACTTTTGGTCATCTCATTAACATCCATAAATCTGAGTGCTATAAGACGGTTAAACCATGTGTACGCCACCTCTTCAACAAACTCTTCTTTCTCTTTTTCATACCTGTTGGCAATTTGGACAATAGCCTCTTTGTTTGTGTTATAAAGAGCCAGGTTTTCTTTATAAGCATCTGAAGTCAAGAAATCTATCTTTGTTTGTACAAGGCTTATAAGTTCAACCCTCATAGATGTAGCAAATTTTTTTAGTGCTGATTTGTTCATAGTCACCCTTTATAAAAGTATCTGTTTTCCGTCATCAATCTCTTTTAAGAGATTTTCTTGTAACTTTTTGATATATGCATTTACATCATCACTGTTTTTTAGCGTGATTTTAGTTTTTGGTGTTAGTTTTTCAATGCGAACCGTATCTTGTTTTGGTGTAACAACTTCTTCTTGAGGTATCAGCTCAAAAAGAGTATCCAGTCCACGATTAAGCTCATCAGAGAGAGCTTCAGCGTTGGTTCTTTGCTTAATTGTATCTATGCTTGTCGTAGATGCTAAAGTGTTTTTAAATTCCTCTCTTGGACGAATAATTTTATATCTCTCCCCTGTTGGAACTTTTTCAAAATTTTCATTATTTTGAAGCTCTTTTATGATGAAATCTATCTTCTGGAAAGCCTCCTGGCGTGTTTTTTCAATAAGCGGTTGCAACACTGTTTCTATAGCTGAGAGTGCCTGTTTTGCTTGTTGAATATGATTACCGAGATATGGTTTACTTTGTTTTGGCAACTCTTCAAGAAGAGTTTTTTGTGGATTGTTTATGTAGTTAAGATTTTCTTTGTTTTCACGAACAAATTGAACAACACCATCATAAATACGACGCTTCTCTCCATTCATAAACTCCATAATTGGTTCAATAATATCATCTTTGGTATCAAGCAATTCATCTTCCATTTTTGGTACTTCTTCAAACAAACTCTCTGTTGTAAGTTTTTCAAGTGGAGTTAAAGTATCTATGATTTTTTGAAATTCACTGTTAAAAGGATAGTTCAGGTTCATAAAGTTTTTACATGTAGCGATGAGCTTGCGGGTCTCCTGCATAGCTATGTCATAAATGTCTCTTGTTGAAGTAGAGCTAAATGAAGCGTCAGGGTAAAGTTCAGAGAGAATCTCTTTTGTTTTTTTAACTTTTTTCTCATCAATAATGCTTTTTGGCACTACAAGTGTATTAAATTGACGATTATTTGTCAGAGCATGTAAAACTTCTTGTTTATTTAAAGGGGTTGCGTTTTGTTTTAAGTCAATCTTTTGCTTCATATACATTGA
>JALSKH010000081.1 GCA_026988975.1 Campylobacteraceae bacterium | reverse complement strand
CCAGTAGAATTTGAGGAAAAAATGTTACGATTGGAAACAGCTGCTTAGAATGTTGTATTCTGAGTGTGAAATAGGGTTGACAGATCACCTTGGCATGAGGGTGGAAAAACGGATGAAAAGAACTGTCAAATGTTGTGTAGAGAGTGCAATAGAAGAAAATCAGGGAAATAAAAATATACACTTTTGATAACAATTATCAATATGATTGACAAAAAGAGGATATGCCACATCACAAAGCCCTATAAATAGGAAGAGAGCCAAGGTGTCCGAAGACCGCTAATCAGGCAGGAGGATCAATCCATTGTTAGGAGTTCGCTATGCGAAACTTTATAATAAAAGTGAGCCTTAAAATTAAGACCTTTAAACTCACTATTTATTTAAAGTGGGGGTAATCCTCCTGCTCCTGACATTATAGCATAAAACAAATAAGAAGGTCTTTCAAAATTTAAATCTGAAGTGCAATTTTTGAATTTATAAATCATATCAATTTTATCCTTAATAAGCAATTTATGCAAAAAAAGGTATAATCTTCTGTTTTCTATGTCCTTGTTTATTATTGGCAGGGATGTAATTTTGTGTAACAAAGAAGGTATATTATGGAACTTAAATTAGCTAGAAAAGAGCTTGGTAGCAAGCCTAAGATGATAAAATTGGAAAAGATTGAAGAGATAATTGAAAAAGATGGTCAAAAGATTTTTTACTTTGATAAGGAAAACTCTCATAAAGATTTAGTTGCTTTGGTGGAGTATTTTGAAGATAAAGAGTTAAGCGTCTATCTTCGAGAGGTGAAGTATGGATTGGGTGATGATGACTACATGTATGAAATTCATATACTCTAAGACCTGCTGATGTCAAAGAAACTGTACATAGAGACTTTGGGGTGCGCTATGAATGTTCGAGATAGTGAGCATATCATAGCTGAGCTTAACCGAGATGAAGAGTATGTCTTGAGTGATGATCCGAGTCAGGCTGACTTGATTATCATAAATACATGTAGCGTCAGAGAGAAACCTGTGAGTAAGTTATTCTCTGAGATAGGTGTTTTTAATAAAAAGAAAAAAGAGGGTGCACGGATCGGTGTTTGTGGTTGTAGTGCCAGTCACTTAGGAGGTGAAATCTTCAAAAGGGCTCCTGAGGTTGATTTTGTTTTGGGAGCTAGAAATGTCTCTAAAATCACTCAAGCCATAAAAACTCCAAAGTACCTTAGCGTTGATATTGATTATGATGAAAGTAGCTATGCATTTGCAGAGTTTAGGAACTCTGTCTATAAAGCTTTTGTAAATATCTCAATCGGATGTGATAAAAAATGTACATATTGTATAGTGCCAAATACCAGGGGAGATGAGATATCAATTCCAGCTGAACTTATCATAAAAGAGGCGAGAAGAGCAGCACAAAATGGTGCTAAAGAGATATTTTTGCTTGGTCAAAATGTAAATAATTATGGCAAGAGATTTAGTCAGGAAAATCACTCCAAGATGGATTTTAGTGATCTCTTGAGAGAAGTTAGCGAGATACCAGAGGTGCAAAGAATTCGTTTTACATCTCCACATCCTTTGCATATGGATGATAAATTTTTGCAAGAGTTTGCGAGCAATCCAAAGATTTGTAAATCAATGCATATGCCTTTGCAGAGCGGTTCAACCAGACTGCTTGAAAAGATGAAAAGAGGATACACAAAAGAGTGGTTTTTAGATAGAGCTTTGAAGTTAAGAGAGATGGTGCCCGATGCATCAATTAGCACGGATATCATAGTCGGTTTTCCGGGCGAGAGTGATGAGGATTTTGAAGATACGCTAGATGTGATGAAAAGAGTTCGTTTTGAGCAGATTTTCTCTTTTAAATACTCTCCAAGACCGCTGACTAAAGCCGCTGAATTTACAAATCAGGTGGATCCTGCTATTGCATCTCAAAGACTTACTCTTTTGCAAGATGAGCAAGAGAAGATACTAGACGAAATATCTAAAAAACATACAGATAAAGTCTATGAGGTATATTTTGAAGAGAAAAGAAGCAATGGGCTGATAGCTGGCAGGAGCGACAACAATGCTCTAGTTCAGGTACAAGGAGATGAGAGTTGCTTAGGCAAGATAAAAAGTGTCAAGATTACAAATCCAAAGCGATTATCACTCTATGGCGACATCCTGGATTAAGAGGATAAAAAATAGTATATTACTCAAGGTAGCGCCTAGGGTTTTGTATATTTTTATAAATCTTTTATACTCAACTTGTAAAAAAAGATTTCATACAGAGTTTGAAGATGAGTTAAGCTCTCCTATAATAGTCGCTTTTTGGCATGGTGAGCTTCTGTCTATACTCAAAGGATACATGCTCTATAGAAAAAGTGCAAATATATATACCATGGTAAGCGAACATAAAGATGGGGAGATAATAGCAAGAGTTATATCACTTTTTGGTGGATATGCTATAAGAGGAAGCTCGACTAGAGGTGGCTTGAAAGCTCTTAGAGAGTCTTTTAGGGTTGTCAATAAAAAGAGAGATTTAGCAATAACGCCAGATGGTCCTAAAGGTCCAAGGCATAGTGTTGCTGATGGAGTTGTCTTGATTTCGCAAAAGAAAAAGGTGCCTATAGTTACATTTAATTGTAAACCCTCGGCTTATTGGCAATTTGGTAGTTGGGATAAATTTGTAATTCCTAAGCCATTTTCTACTTTGGATTTTTATATTGGGAAGCCATTTTATCTAGATGATTTACCGATACAAGAGGCAAAAGAGATACTTAAAGAGAGGTTGATGAAAAATGCTGTCTAAAGTTGTATTGATCATTAGTGCTACTGTTTTTCTTCTTTTGGGCGTTTTTTATTTTACTACAGATAAATCTTATCAAGACTCTTTTGAAGCGAGGTTTTACTATTTTGTTGGAAATTATAAAAAAGCTTATGAGTTTGCTGATAAATCATATAGTTTAAATCCATACAATAAGATGGCATTTACGGTTTTGGTTCAAAGTAAAATTGCTCTTGATTATGCAAATTATATACAAATGGGAAATAGATATTTTAAAAAAATAGACGAAATAAGCTCTAAAAAAGAGTATAAAGATGCAGATAAGATTCGCGTCAAACTAATGTGTGAAATAATGCTAGGAGAGTATAAAAAACTTTCACCAACAAAGTTGACAAATATAGATTTGATAGAAAATGCAAAGAAGATGAATGAGAAGTTTGAGCGATTATACAAAGAATTGTTCTAGATTGGTACTCATTTTGCTTATATTTAAGTAAAGATTGCCTAAAATACATCTAATACTATACAGAGAAAAGGTTATATGAGTTTTTCAACAAAGATACAAAGATATTTTACAACTCTTTTCATAACAATTATTCAAGAGAATAACTCATACAAACTCTACTCAAGAGTGCTTAAAAACGGCAAAGTCAAAAAACGATTTGACAAAACTTTTGATATAAAATCAAATGATGAAAAACTTAGTCAAGATACGGAAGATTATATACTATCCCTGCAAGAGAAATATAACTATGTATATACGGCTCTTTTGCTAAACTCTATGGGGCAAGGAGCTATCAAGGGGACTAGTGAAGAGGAGTTTGAAAAAAGTAGCGTAGATCCCAAAAATGTAAAATCTATAAAATTCAAAACATGGTCTGCATTTGTCTCTTATATCGATCTTAATTGGATTAAAAAGATTTATGACAATGTCGGATTGGATCTTGTTTACTCTCCATTTGTTGTGCTTTATGAGCTTCTTTCAAATTATAAATTAAAAAATAGACCAACTCTTTATATACTCAACCTTGAGAGCTCCGTTACTGTGGCTATATTTAAAGCTGACACTCTCTATTTTGGTGCTTTTTACAATATAAGAAAAGATGATATATTGAGTGATAGTATAGGCGTAGATGACTGGGAAAACGAAGAAGAAGAGAGTGCAGTTGAAAATCTAGCAGCACTTGATGAATCCGAAGAGCAAGAGGAAGAGTTTTCAAATTTAGATGACTTAAGTGAACTAGATGTGTTAGATAATGAATTAGATGATGAAGAGTTTTCGGACATAAAAGATGAAACAAGTGAAGATTTTTCGTCAGATTCTAGTATGGATGATGTTGATATAGATGATATTGAGCTTTACGGTCGTGATTTGGAGATATATAAGTTTTTAAATAAAGCTCTAAAAGAGTACTACAAAAATGATATATTTCAAAGTGATTTCGTAGAAGAGGCGATTATATTTGATGGCTACGGTATGACGCAAGAGATGATGGATAGTATCGAAAATGATCTTCTTTTGGATCTGGGGATGCATAAAATTGATGTAGCAGAGGTAGTCTGTGATTTGAGTGTAAGGGATATTTATGGGTAGTTATAGTTTTATACAGCCAAAACCAAAACCTTTGCTTTCTGCATTTTCTAAAATTTGGATCTCATTCATTCTTTTTGTCTCTGTTTTGCTGATCTCTTTTGGCATATTTTTGCTCTTAAAGATACACTACTATAAAATAGACAAAGTAAATACTGTAAATGAAAGAGTTGCCCTTGAGAGTAAAATAGCTAAGATCGATACATATATGGAGTATCTGCTAAGACAGAAATCTTTAGGGGAGGAGATATATACAAGAAATACACTCTTAAAAGAGAGTATGAAAAATCTTTTTGATTTGGTCCCAGATAAGATTACGCTAAATCGGGTTATCATTAAGAAAAATTCTTTGATAATTTATGGTAGAACTCCTACAAAAGATACTTTTAATTTTCTTTTAAGTGCTCCTTTAAAATCGATATTTACCACTAGTAATACTATGTTTTACCTAACCCAAAACGGATGGTATAATTTTGTCAGTACAAATAAAATAGCCCCAACGGATGGTTTCAGTGAGTAACAGTAGAGACAGAAGTCTAGAAAAGATTAATTATATAAAACTATTGATATACTTGTCCGTATTTATACTTGTGACGCTTATTTTGATTTTAGCACTAGTGCTTCCTAGTATCAAAAGATATAGGGTTGCCAGAAATGAGTATAACCAGGCGATGGTACATAAAACAAGAGTTGAGGGAGTCTTAAAGCAAAGAGAAAAGGAACTGAAACAACTTCAACTATCAAATAGAAAGATTTTTGACTCATTTGGGCATAAATTTTCTCAAAATGAGTTTACAAATTTTGCAAATAAATTTTTTGACACGGTAGCTTTAAAAGAGGTAAACCAGAGTATGTACACAGATGAGTATAAGGTTTATGAACTAAATGTCACAACCTTGCTAAAAACACCAGTAAAATTCTATAAGTTTTTAGACGGTTTAAACCACTACCAAAATCTAATCCAAGCAGATTTTCCTATAGACCTAAAGTCTCGAGGCGATTTGATCCACTCTTCATTTAAAATTAAAGTTTATAATGCAATGAAGAAAAAGTGATAGATTTAGCATATAGATAGGGTCGGATTTTATTTGGTATTTTGTTTAACCTGCAACTCTCTTTAAATTTCTTTGGCATGCTGCTTTTATCGTATGGCGATATGTAGATTTTGTCTTCACCAAAGACTACGACCACCCTGCCCGAGATGACACAATCTTTTGTTTTTGCAACTTCATCTCTTTGAGCTTTACTCATCAAAATCCCCATTTTTTTAACTATTTTGTCTATTTGCCTTATATTTTGCAAATCTTCACTCTCTCTTTTAAGGATAAATAGATCGTAAATTCTCTTTTGAGCTTTTGGCAAAAGAAGAGAAGCGTCATTTTGCAGATAATCAAAACTCTTTTTGAGCCCCTCTTTATACTCCTTGATGAAAGAGTTCGCATAGCTACTTCTTATCCTATTTCTAAGATACTTCTGTGAACTGTTGCTCTCATCGATAAAGTATTTTAGTTTGTTGGTATCCAAAAAGTTTTGCAACTCCTCTTTGGCTACATGTAGAAGTGGTTTTGTTTTATTGAATTTTTCACCAAACTCTATCTCTTGCATACCTAGCATTTCGACTAGTCCACTACCACGACCAAGTTGCATCAAAAACCACTCAAGCTTGTCATTTAACTGATGAGCAGTGATGAGATTGTCGTAGCTGTTTTCTTCTATGATTTTTTCAAAAAAATTATATCTTTGGGCTCTGGCATTATGCTCAAAATTTGAATTTTCAAGTTTGCAAGAGTGAAGATAGCAGACTTTGTCAAACTCCAAACAGAGCTTTTTTGCATAACTAACCTCCTGCTTGCTCTGTTGTCTGAGATTGTAGTCAACTATGGCTATATCAAACTCAACTCCATAAGATTTGAGTATAAAAAACAGAGCACTAGAGTCCACTCCTGCAGAAAATGCCAGTAAGTTTTTGCCATTTTTTAGAAACTCTATGGTAGATTTATGCAGTTGCACTAACTGTTGCAAGTAGTTTATCTCCAGCTAATTGTGTTGCTTTTGCCTTATAGCATTTGCCAATTTGCAACTCTCCTATGAGTGACTCATTGATGAGTATCTCCCCATCAATTTCTCTATCCCAGATCAGTTTTTTTGCTCCATAAAAGAGTTCATGCTCGCTACTCTCACCCTCTATCACTACTGTTGTCTCGCGTCCAATCTCTTTTTCCAAACTCTTTGTGATTTTATTTTCTACTATCTCATTTAAGAGTTCAACTCTTTTATCTATAATCTCTTGAGGAATTTTATCTTCCATCTCAAATGCCAGCGTATCTTCTTCGTCAGAGTAAGCAAATATACTGACTCTATCAAAATCAAATTCTTTGACAAATTCACACAACTCTTCAAATTCACCATCACTCTCTTGTGGGTGTCCGACTATAAATCCAGTTCGCAGAAAACTATCTTTTGCTTCTCTCATCATATGTAACAACTCTTTGATCCTTCTGCTGTTTGCCCCTCTTTTCATTCTCTTTAGCATTTCATCATTTATATGTTGTATCGGCATATCAAAGTAGTTATGGAAAATTTTTGAGTCTATTATCTTGTGAATGAGCTCATCTGTCGCAGTTGTGGGATAGAGATATAAAATTCTAGCACTCTTTACTCCCTTAATGGTTTCAGCCAAGTCAATAAGCTGCTCAAGTCCATCTTTGATGCCCAAATCTCTCAAGTAAGAGCTGCTGTCTTGTGAAATAAAACTAAAATCATAAAACCCATCTTTTGTAAGTCGTAGCAACTCTTTTTTTATTGATTCAAGTGAGCGGGAGTGAAGTTTGCCCTTAAATCCTGGTATTGCGCAGAAGCTACAAGTTTGATTGCATCCTTCGCTCAGTTTGATATAAGTATGATACCCTGAACCCGTTATAACCCTCTTTTCATCATCTATAAGGTAAGTAGAATCTGAAAAGTAGTTGTTTTTTTTATTTATAATTTCATCTATTTTGTTATAGTCTCCAACCCCAGTAAAGAGATCAACTTCGGGTAATTCTTTTTGTAGCTCTTCTTTATATCTTTGTGTCAAACAACCGCTAACTACGAGCAAAGACCCTTTTTTTCTCTTTTGATGAAGAGTAAATATAGTATCCAAACTCTCTTGTTTTGCTGCTTCTATAAAACCACATGTATTGACTATCAAAACATCAGCTTCACTAGCATCATCACTCAACTCATACTCTGCCAATCTGCCTAACATAACCTCAGAATCAACAAGATTCTTATTGCATCCAAGGCTCACTAAGTGTAGCTTTTTACTCATTTTTATCCTTTAAGCCGAATTATATTGGAAATGAGTGAAAGTGTCAATAATCTTTAAGTATATAAGATATATAATGAGTCTTATACGGAGTTAGCGCTATGAAAGATATTCATAAGAAGACTATAAGACAAAAGCTTTTTAGAAGTATCGTTATTATCTCTTTTTCTGTTTTGATGGTAGCTGGTGCTTTGCTATCAGTGGCTATGTATACTTCTAGTATTCGCAATGTAAATGATGTGATGAGCGAGAGAAATATCGCTGTAAAGTACTTTATAGATGGGTATTTTGCCAAAATATTCAGCAGTATCGAATTTCTAAGTAAAATTAAAAATGTCAGAAACAGACCTTCAGGAAAGGTAAAAAAAGAGGTATTGAAATTATATGCCTCTTTAAAACAAGTAGATCCAGATATAGATTTTATATATTCAGGTTATCAAGATGGCTCTATCTTGATCAATGATTATGTTGTGCCAAAGGATTTTAACTCTACACTTAGACCTTGGTATAAAGCAGCTTTAAAGTCAAACCCTAACATATCAAAAGGAGTTTCATATAGAGATATAGTGACAAAAGAGTGGCTTATATCTGTTAGCAAGGTGCTGGTTGATGATAAAAATAGAGTAACAGGTGTTATCTCTATTGACTCAAGGGTTAAAAGAATCGAAAAAACAGTTTTACAAAAGGGCAACAGGTATAAATCCTCTTTTAGCATGGTTGTGACAAACAGTGGAGATATTATCATAGCAAGTGATAGATTTCATATACATAGTAACATATCAAAAGTATTTGGCGAAAACATATCTTTTAAAAAGAGCTCAGGTTATATGGATTGCTACTTAAATGGAGTGGAAAAGCTTGTATATTATAGACGCATAGACAATCTTGGATGGATAGTTTTGAGCGTTATCGACAAGAATGAAGTTTTAGAGCCAATTCTTATAAGGATACTGTTTGTTATCTTGGCAGTAACTCTTTTGATATTTATTTTTGGTTGGATGTTGAGTATTTCACTTGGTAGGCAGTTCATAACGCCTCTATCTAAACTAAGAAAAAGAGTGCATGCTATCGTTGTAAATAATTTAAATGAAAAAGATATGAATCCATACGCCAAAGATGAAATAGGAAGTATAGCATTGGATATAGAAAAGCTAGCCCAAAGTGAACTTTATAATAAAAATATACAATTGAAAAATATTAACGAACAGTTGGAACAACTCTCTGTGACAGATTCTCTTACATCACTCTTTAATCGTCGTAAAATGAATATAGAGATAGCTAAAGAGTACAACCGCTCTAAAAGATACAAAACTAGATTTTCTCTTATATCGTTCGATATAGATTGGTTTAAGAAGATCAATGATACTTACGGACATCAAGCAGGAGATGCTGTTTTGCGTGAACTTTCAAAACTCACAAGAGATACAGTTCGCTCCACGGATATCGTCAGTAGATGGGGCGGTGAAGAGTTTTTGGTACTTTGCGCTGAAACTGATTTAGATACAGCTTATAATTTGGCACAAAGATTAAGAAAGGCAACCCAAAACTACAAGTTTAGCGTTGGAACTACTGTAACTATCAGCCTAGGGGTTGTTGAGTTTAGAAGAAAAGAGAGTATAGATGAACTTCTAAAAAGAGTTGATGAGAGGCTATATGAAGCAAAGCAAAATGGCAGAAATAGAGTAGTAATGTAGAGTTTTAAACCCACAGATTATCTATCAACCTTGTTTTGCCAACTCTTGCGGCTACTAGGATGATGCTATTTTTTAGAGTTATTTTTTCTATTTTGTTGAACTCTCTATCCACCGCTTCTATATACTCTACATGTAGATTTTTCATGTTCTCTCTCATGATTTCTCTAAGTTTTGAAAAATCCAACTCTCCTTTCATCATCGCTTTTGAGGCTAGTTTTAGAGATTTTGAGATATTTAGTGCCTCTTCTCTTTCACTTTGACTCAAATATGCATTTCTGCTTGAAAGGGCGAGTCCATCATAGTCTCGTACTATCTCACAAGGAACTATCTCTACATGTAGAAATAGAGACGAGACCATATTTTGTATGAGATACAACTGTTGGGCATCTTTTTTGCCAAAATATGCTTTTGTTGGACTTATGATGTTAAAAAGCTTTAAAACAACTCTTAAAACACCATCAAAATGTCCTGGTCTGTTTAAGCCTTCTAGGATATATGCTTTTTGACTTGGGGCTAAAATGAGAGGTTCTATGGCATTGTAAATCGTCTCATTTGTCGGCATAAACAGAGCATCAACTCCGCTAAGCTCACAAATCTTTTTATCCGCTAACTCTTTTTTTGGGTATTTATCTAAATCCTCTCCGGGTAAAAATTGGGTAGGATTTACAAAAATAGAGACTATCGTAAAATCACACTCTTCTTTAGATCGGTTTATCAAAGAGAGGTGACCATTGTGCAAAGCACCCATGGTGGGAACAAATCCGATGGTTCCATTTAGAGTTTTTATATATCTTTTTATATCTTCTATACTATTAAATATTTTCATTTTAGCCACTTTATTGTAGAATGTATGTTACTAATCATTTAATTAAAATTGATATTATACCAAAAAAGGGAATAGACTTGGATAGTTATGAATATACAGAACTTTTAAAAAAACTTGCAACAAAGATAGAAAATATAGCTCAAATCATAAATCCTCAAAAGTTACAAGATAGGCTTAAAGAGATAGAGATTATAGAGCAAGAGCCGACATTTTGGGAAGATGCTAAAAGTGCAGGAGTTGTTCAAAAAGAGAAGACAAAGATTAACTCTATGCTGAAAAACTATCTTGAAGCAAAAAGAAGTGTCGATGACAGTATGGATATATATGAGATGGCAAAAGATGAGGGCGATGAAGAAGCTCTAAGTGAGCTATATAGTGAAGCTGATAAGCTAGAGGAGTTGATCACTAAGCTTGAGATATCTATGATGTTAAGTGGAGATGATGACTCTAGCAATGCCATAGTGAGTATTCACCCTGGTGCTGGTGGTACAGAGTCGCAGGATTGGGCGAGTATGCTCTATCGAATGTATCTTAGATGGAGTGAACGAAATGGCTTTAAAGTTGAGGTTTTGGACTTTCAAGAGGGCGATGAGGCAGGACTCAAAGATGTGAGTTTTATGGTAAAAGGTGAAAATGCCTATGGATACTTAAAAGTGGAAAATGGTGTTCATAGATTGGTGCGAATATCTCCATTTGACTCAAATGCAAAGAGGCATACATCTTTTAGTTCTGTTATGGTCAGCCCCGAGATAGATGATGATATAGATATAACGATAGAAGATAAAGATATACGAATAGACACATATCGCTCTAGTGGAGCAGGCGGTCAACATGTAAACAAAACAGACTCTGCCATCAGAATAACTCACATAGAGAGTGGCATAGTAGTGCAGTGCCAAAATGACAGAAGTCAGCATAAAAATAAGGCAAATGCACTCAAAATGTTGAAATCCAGACTTTACGAGTTAGAGCGAGCAAAACAGCAAGCCATAAAAGATGGGGTAGAGAAGAGTGAGATAGGCTGGGGGCACCAGATAAGAAGTTATGTTTTAGCGCCATATCAACAGGTAAAAGACAATAGAAGCGGAGTTGCTTATTCACAGGTGAGCAATATACTAGATGGTGATTTGACAAAAGTCATGGAAGATGTACTGATAAACTCTTAGAAAGGACAAAGATGAGAAGAGATGCGATTTTGAGACAGTTGGGATATAGTGTTACACCAAATGCACTAGAGCAAGTAGGTAGAGTTATGGAAAATACTAGGGATTTTGATTATGTGGAAAAGCATTTGATAGCTCTAAATGATGCTCTCAAGCCTCGACTCTCTTTTGTGGCGATGTCAAGTTCTTGTGATTATTTTAAAATCAAAAATGAAGCAGAGGGCGAGGAGATAGTCAAAAGCGTAAATGAGATGATAAACAACTGGTCAAAAAAGTATAAGATAGAGTTAGAAAAAGTACCAAATAAGCAGACATATTATGTGCTAGGTAAAAGTGCTTAGGATTTGAAAAATAGTTTTGTTATCGGTGATGTTCACGGTTGCTATCATACTCTTTTAAATCTTATTAAAAAATTGCCCAAAAAAGCAAAATTGATTTTTGTAGGTGATTTGTGTGATAAGGGTCTATTTTCCAAAGATGTTATAGAATATGTCAAACAAAACAAACATCTTTGCGTCAAGGGAAATCATGAATATCTGATGCAAACATACATAAAAAAAGCTATCTTTGAAGGCGACCTCTCAAGTAAGTGGGCAAGCAGGCGTGGTTGGGGCGGAAAACAGACTATTACTAACTATATAAATGATTTAAAGCTACTCAAAAAGCATCTTGAATGGATAGATAAACTGCCACTTTATATAGAGATAGAAGATAGATTTATAACGCATGGCTTTGGTTTGCCATACTACAAAAGAAAACATCTCAAAGATACTCACTCACTATTTGTAAACAGAATTCACGATACAACATTTATAAAAGATTGGGAAGATTTCAAAACATACAGAGTTATAAATATCTTTGGGCATTGCAACTTCAGTGAAGTTTTAAGAGGAAAAAACTATACATGTATAGATACAGGATGCTGCTATGGCAATAAACTAACAGCTATAAATCTAAAAACCCTAGAGACCATAGAGGAAAAAACAGACCCTAAAGACATCATCCCATAGTTTGTTTAGGCAAGCTCTCAACATAGATGGATTGGCTTGGAAATGCGAAACTTGAGCCGTTTTTTTCTACTATCTCCATCACTTTGAAGTTTATATCTTCTCGTACTTCTAAAAACCTTACCCATACGGTTGTTTTTGTGAAAAAGTAGCAAAATATGCTCAAAGAGCTATCTGCGAACTCATCAAATCTTATCATGATGGTATCATCATGGATATCTGGATGTTTTTGGAGCATATCTCTTAAATCTTTGAGTATATTTTGCATCTGATCTTTTGATGTGCCATAAGTTAATCCTAGTCTTGTTTTTATCCTTCTCTTGCCCATTTGCGACCAGTTTGTGATAGGGGAGTTTGCTATGACGGCATTTGGAACGCTGATGAGAGCTTGTGTAAATGCTCGCACTCTAGTGGATCTGATTCCAATGCTCTCGACTGTCCCCTCAACATCTGGAGTCTGTATCCAATCTCCGACTTTAAAGGGGCGATCTGTGAAGATTACAAGCGAGCCAAAAAGATTTGCAGCAGTATCTTTTGCAGCCAATGCAAATGCCATACCGACTAAGCCAAGTGAAGCAAGAAATGCACTAACATTTATGCCCCAACCCTGTAAAATGCTCATGGCTCCGACGATAACTGTGAGAATTTTGAGAGTTTTGACCGAGAAATTTTCTATATCGCTACTGAGTTTTTTGCCAAATTTTGCATAAAATTTATTGAAAAGATAGGCAAATTTATCTATAAGCCTATAGATTAACCAAAAGAGCAAAAAGGTTGCAACTGACTGTATGAGATTGTTTAAAAAGTTATCTATCCGAGAGAGTCCGAGCCACTCTTTGGATATATAAAATCCAACCAAAATGATAGAAAATTTCAAAGGTACTTCGATAGTAGTAAGAAGCTCATCATCAAGTGTAGTCTTTGTTTTAGAAGTGATTCTCTTCAGAATATTCAGTATGATTTTGCTAATGATATTGCTAAGCGTTAATGCAAATAAAAATATAATAATCGCGATAGAGATATCCTGCACGGTTATATCATAAATCTTATAAGAGAGTATGTCGGATAAGTTCATTTTAACAGCCTTTAGTTGGGTTGATGAGATTTTAACATATCATAAGATATACTAACATAAAAAATTGGAAAAAAGTTGAGTATTTCTATCATTATCCTTGTAGGAGTTATACTTTTTAGTTGTAGTGTCATACAAGGTATCGTAGGTTTTGCATTTAATATCTTTGCGATTCCACTCCTCATTTGGAGCGGTTTGGGACTTGATGAGGCTATCTCATTGACTACTATACCTATATTTTTCCAATCCCTCACTTCTACTTATAAACTTCGCTCTCATGTGCGTTGGAGAGATGTGGGCATTGGTACAATTTACAGATATATCGGTATTCCTATAGGTATATATCTTCTTACTCTGATCACACAATTTGACAAAAGCAACATAAAACAGATAGTTGGTATCGCTATATTATTGGTCGTGATATCACAAATTTATATAAAAGTAGAGCCAAAAGAAAAAACAAATCCACTCTGGACATTTATCGCTTTTTTTACAAGTGGTTTGACTCTTGGCATGGTCTCCATGGGCGGACCGCCCGTCATCGTCTGGGTCATGGCTCAAAGATGGAGTGCTATGAGAACGAGAGCATTTTTATCTGCACTATTTTTTCTAGCATCCCCTTTGCAGATCGCTTTTTTGTACTACAATTTTGGTGACACTCTGTTGAGGTTTTTTGTTTTAGGGTTAGCATTTTCACCACTGGTTATCATAGCTACAATCTGGGGTGTAAAACTAGGCTCATTTTTAGATAGAGAAAAGTTAAAAAAGATCATACTGTTTCTTTTAACTCTGACATCTATCGTTTCAATAGTTTCACCATACATAAGTACCTAATTTTTTTCCAATAGTCTATCTTCTAAATCACTTCTAAAATTATCTTCTATTAATTTGTCATTTCTCAAATAGTCAAAAAATACATCATAAGAATTAGGGCTTAAAAAATGAAAATGATATTTTTCATCAATTTTCAGTTTCTCTAATTCTTTATTTAGGTCTTTGAAGTGTTTAACTCCATATCTTAATTTAGCTTTATTTTCATCGCTTGCATCTCCATCAGCTTTGATTTCAACGATTGCAAAATGAGTTGTTTTCCCATTCTTTAATTTTATGAAAAAATCAGGATTAAAAGATTGGATTTTTGAGTGTTTCCCACCAACAGTTGTAATTGAATACTCTATTGAATAAAAATTCATATCTCTTGATTTCAGCCAACTGTCAATTTTCTTTGCATTTTTTGTTTCGCAAAGCTCTTTAATAAATGTTCTTTCAGGCGTTGCTTTTGAGAATGTTAAATCCAGAGGCGTTTTGAATAAAAACTTATTTATTTCCTTTGATGCACTTCTTAGTAAACTTTCATCTTCTATTACAATATTCAGTAACTCCAAATTCTTTTCATCAAGTTCAGTTTTATAGTCAGATGAATAGAAAACAGTTGAATTATGTCTTAAATTACCAAGAGCCATACTTTCTTTATTCATTTTTTTTGTTGAAATCTTATACGGCTCTTGTGCTTTCTTTTTGTAAATAACTGTTTTTCCAGCTTTTCTTAAAAGTGTATTGAAACTACTTAAAATCTTATGTTGGTTTTTTTCAATAAGTCTATCGCCTTTGATACCAACCTTATCCATTGATGTCCTAATAATTTTTTTTATTTCGGCTTTTGGTGGTAGTTTGTCTTTTGAATAATTTCCTGTCGGTAGTTTTAATATTTTCCCTTCCCAATCTCTAATTTTTAGCTCATTATGAATTTTGTTTACAATTTCATCAATTGTGTAAGTATTGTAGTGAATGAGTGTTTTTTTAGAACTAACAGAGCCTGCTAAATCAGTATATTCACTCTCTTTTTCACTCTCAACAACTTGCGATTGTAACTCAATAAAACCTTTTGTATAATCGAATTCTTGATGCTCTTTTTTAGCTTCTTTCATAGTTGCCTTTTTATCGTAGTTTATATGATGAACTTCAAAATGATGTTTGCTTCTATCACCACTTTCTAATGGCGTTGAAACCAATCTTTTTTCAATTTCTAAAATCTCATCAACTAAACCTTTTATATTTCTACTCCAACTATCGTGATTAAAAATCCTAACTTTTGGTTGTGGACTTTGATACTCAGGTGGTATTCTTAAACCACGACCTAAAACCTGCGCAATTAGAAGTTTTGAATTAAATGCTCGGTCTTCCCACGGAACAATTTGAAAAACATTTTTCACATCCCAACCTTCTGTAAGCATTGAGACTGAAACAATCCATTCAATTGGGTTGTCAAAATTATCAACTTCTTTTAGTTTTTGAACATTTGCTTTATGGTCGTTGTGAGAAGTAACAATCAATGTTTTTTCCTGAACTTCTTTGTCAGATATTTTTTCTTTCTTGATTAAAAAATCTGAAAAATCAGCCAATAACCTTTTAGCATTTTTAATGTCTTTTGTAATAAGAATTGTTAATGGTTTGACTTTACGATAATTCAGCTTATTTTGCTCGTGATTATCATATATTTTCTGAAATTTAATATTCTTATCAATATCATCATCTTTACTCACATAATCAACCATTTTTACCATTTTATCATCAACTGCTTGTCGCAATGAATAACGGTAAATTACATCATTAAAATATTCATCTTCTATGTATGCAGTTCCAGTAAAACCAACGATATATTTAAAATTAAAATCAGGATTTAGCAAAAACTCTTTCCATTTTTTCAAACTTGTATTCTCTTTGCTTCTGCCTTCGATTTTATTGTAAATGTGGTGAGCTTCATCATTTAAAACTAAAGTTCTCTCGCCATTTCCTTTGAAACTGTCTTTGATAGATGAGCCTGTTGTTTCGTAAGCAGCGTGAATGTTTTCAATACATATATCGCCTTCTTTTATAGTTACATCAGCCGATTTTATGGAAGGATTTTTCCATTTTGCATTTTCAGGAATTGACTTTATCAATTTGCTGTCTGAGCTTAAATCTATAAATTTTTCCGTTAGCCCATCTTCTATTGTAAGTGAAGGGCATAAAACCAAAACTCTATCTACCAATCCAAGACCGAGCATTATTTGAGCAATACCATAAATCACATAACTTTTCCCTGTTCCTGTGGCAAGGTCGATAGATGCCGAAAGTTTATTTGGTATTTGTAAATGATGTAAATATTCATCTAAATTGGAATAACGATTTTTCAATTCAACATTTACATTATCATTCCAATTTTTTTCAACTAAATCACTTGTGTTTTTATACAATCCAGATGCTAAGAAAATAATTGTATCAATTATTGCTTCTTTTTGATACTGTCTGCCGTTTACCAAAATATCCAAATACCTGTCCCAATCCTGCAAAGGTAATTTTGTCGGGTCGTAGTTCTTATCAACTTTTAGAACAAGGTCTGATGTTTTATATCGTTTAATCTCTTCCATATTACTTTATCTCAAACTTTTCTTTAAATTCATTGCCGTAAATATCCACATAGATAATCATCAAATTTTTACCACACTCTTTTTTAGGAATAGCAGGTAAATTTATCTCACTTGTCTTTTTCAACTCTTCTCCCACATTTTCATCATCTTTTTTACTTTTCTTTTTAGGCAACAAATCTTCTGCAAAATAGTATTCGTCCATATCAAAAGCTTGACCGTTAAAATCTTTATCAATCAATACCATTGCCAAACTTTCAAGGTTTCCTAACTCTTGCCCCTTGACATCTTCACTAAAATCAGAAAGGAATTTTTTGATGCTTATTTTTACATCTGTTTTTGTTGTAGTTACTTTGGTTTTAACTTCTGGTTGTTTCATAAAATGAAAACCTATTGCATCATCCAAGTCGTTTACATTATTTTTGCTCTGTGGTTGACGGAATTTTTTAAACTTAACTTTATGCAACTCTTTGATGATATGATAAGGAACTTTTAAAAAGTAATAACGAACATTGTCAATCTCGTAATAATCACTTATAAAATCTACATAACTTGCTGGTGCTACAATATAAACTCTATCGCCAACTTTTTTGCCAATATTTGAATGGAGATTATGTAAATACTCTTCATCCACAGAAGCATCTGCAAACTCCCAATATCGCCAAATCAAGGCATAATATCCATCTTTTCGCTCTCCGTCTATTTTTATGCCACTTATTGTTTTTTTGATTGGCTCTATTTCAAAAAGATTAAGCACAAAATCTGAATACTCTTTACTTTTTAGATTAAAAACTTTTTCAAGGTCATATTGACCAGTATTTACCGTTACAAAGCTTTTAGCTTGTTTACCGTATCTCTTTTTTGGATTTTCTAAATCTTTGCTTGTTTTAATATTTAGTATTCTTTTTTGAACAGTATAAAATGATAGTTTTCCGATGTCGCAAGAAATCCATTTTCGGTTTAGTTTTTCAGCGACAGCAACAGAAGTGCCAGAACCACCAAAGAAATCTAAAACAATGTCCCCTTCTTTGGTAGTTGCTTCTATAATTCTCCGTAATAATTGCTCAGGCTTTTGTGTTGGGTATCCAGTTTTTTCTGTTTTATCTTTTGGGTCAATAGCTTGAATATCAATCCATACATCATCCACAACATACCCTTGAATTTTCAAAATAATATCATCTTTTGATGGTTTTCTTCCATTTTCCTTTATCCATCTATTGAGATAAGCAGTAAATCTACTATCCGATTTAGGATATTTGTTTCCTCTTATCTCGTTACCATTAACTATATATTTTCGCCATCTTTCAGCATCAACAGTATCTTGGAAATCATCATCATACTGTAAAGTAAATAATGGGTGTATTTTATTTCGGTACCAATAGATAATGTTGTGTTTTCTTGGGTAATAGTTCTTTACTTGTCCTTGATAAGTTTTAAAGTGCCATACTATTTCATTAAGAAAATTATGTTCTCCAAATATTTCATCCATAATCATTTTAATATAATGACCTTTTTTAGGATCAAGATGAACATAAATACTTCCGTCATCAGACAATATTTCTCTTGCAAGAATTAATCTTCTTCTGATAAACTCAAGAAATTCTGAACCCTTTTTTTTATCTTGATATGCTTTTGAACCGGTTTGTGTTGAAACAAATTCTTCATCAGTTGCAAAAGGTGGGTCTATATAAATGAGTTTCACTTTTCCTTTTACCTTATCCTTAATTAAAGGGTCTTTATTTTCATAAATTGTTTTTAAAAATTGAAAATTATCACCAAAAG
>JALSKH010000080.1 GCA_026988975.1 Campylobacteraceae bacterium | reverse complement strand
GAGGACCTTAATAAGATATTAATTATCCTATTTAAATTATAGCACTAAATATAATAATTTAAATAATATTAAATCTTATTTAAGTTTAAATCCTATATAATGTTTTTGAATATTTAATATAAGGAGTGTGAAATGAAAATTTCAAGTGTTTTAGGTTTATGTGTTTTAGGTTCAACTTTACTTTTAGCGGGAAATAGTTTAGTTGAAAAAGCAAAGAGCAATGGATTAACGCCAATCCCAGATAGCAAACTTGCACTTTTAAAAATTATAGATGATCCAAAAGATCCTATAACTAATGCAAAAGTTGAATTGGGTAAAAAGCTCTATTTTGATCCAAGAATATCAAAAAGTGGGATCATAAGTTGCAACACCTGTCACAATCTTGGCTTAGGTGGTGTTGATGGTGTAAGTGCTGCAATTGGAAATAAATGGACACCAAATCCTCACCATTTAAACTCACCTACGGTATATAACTCAGTATTTTTTACTGCTCAGTTTTGGGATGGAAGAAGTCCTAATTTGGCTGATCAAGCGCAAGGTCCAACTCTTGCATCACCAGAGATGGCGGCTAGTCCTAAACATATAGAAGATGTAGTCACATCTATGCCTTCATATATAAAAGAGTTTAAACTTGCCTACGGCGACAATGTAAAAGTAGATTTTAAAAGAATTACTTCTACAATTGCTATATTTGAAAAAACTCTAGTTACCCCTTCTCGATATGATGATTTCTTAAATGGTGATTCAAGTGCTTTAAACAAAGCAGAAAAAGAGGGATTAAGCACATTTATAAACAAAGGTTGCGTATCATGTCATACAGGAATTGCACTTGGTGGAACAATGCAACCATTTGAACTTGCAGGGAAATATAAATTTGCAAAAGTTGGTGACTTCAGGGGTGATAAAAAAGGAATGGTAAAAACTCCAACCCTTAGAAATATAACTGAAACCGCACCATATTTTCACAATGGAGAAGTATGGTCTCTAAAAGATGCTATTAAAATGATGGGTAGCATCCAATTAGGCATAAAAATTAACGACAAAGATGCTATGAAAATCAAAACATTTTTCAAAGCTTTAAAAGGAAGAAAACCGAATATATCATATCCTCAACTTCCAGAAAGTACATCTACAACTCCAAAACCAGTTGACTAGATAAATCTTGGGCTATCGATAAATAGATAGCCCAAACAAACAAATAAGTTTTATATGTCTCTTTTATAATCTCTTAAATATTTATTAATTATAACTTTATCTTTAGTATGTTAAACTTATAACTGACCTTACGCACTATAAACACACCTAGGCAGAATGAGAAAGCATCATATGCGAGGCAGTTTACTTTTAGCGTAGCCAAAGCTACGGTGAAAGTGAACTAACGAAGCAGATGGTGCTTTATCATTCTGTCCGTAGGATGATAAAATTTGCACTTTATTACGGCGTCAGTAAAGCTTCATCGTAGAATAACTACGATTTTGCTATACTTCCTTGTACTAAAATGCAACTTTTATCACCTAGGTGTGCTTATAGTGTGTAAGGTCAGTTATAATACAGCAATCATTTCAACTATCAAACAAGGATCAAGATGAAATCAAAATCTATATTTTTTCTTTTATTGTGCTTTTATTTACAAGCTACAGAGATTTTAATAACGCCCATACCACAACATTTAGCTTATAATAAAGAAAAAGCAAATATCGGAAAAATGTTATTTTTTGATTCCGCATTATCTAGAGATAAAAGTATAAGTTGCTCATCCTGTCATAAACCAAGTCATGCATATTCTGACAAACTTGATAAGTCGATAGGCATATTTGGGCAAAAAGATATAGTTCAAACTCCAACAATTTTAAATTCAACTTTCAACTTTAAACAGTTTTGGGATGGAAAAGCCGATAATCTTAAGCAACAAGTTAATATCACTCTTCACAATAAAATTGAGATGGGCATGAACAAGAGAAGCATAGTGGAAGCAGTAGATAAAAATATATTTTATAAAAATAGTTTTTATAAAATATATAACACACATAAAATAACATATGAAATGATTGTTGATTCATTAGCAGAATTTCAAAAATCCTTGATCACGCCAAACTCAAAATTTGATAGATATTTAAAAAACAGAACAAAATTAACCAAAAAAGAGCAAAATGGATATAGATTGTTTAAAAAATTAGGTTGCATTACATGCCACAATGGCATCAATATTGGCGGTAACTCTTTCCAGAAAATTGGCATAATATTTAAATACAAAAATTGTTCTAATGATAGATATGGCATAACTCATAATGAGATAGATAGATGTGTGTATAAGATACCTACACTCAGAAATATAGCACTTACATCTCCATATTTTCACAATGCCAGTGCAAAAACATTGGAAAAAGCGATAGAGACAATGTCCTACTATAATCTAGGGTACCGACTTGATAAAGATAGTGTTATTGATATAAAATCTTTTCTAGAGACATTGACCGGCAAAATCCCAAATATAGGCACAAAATGAATAAAACTATCAAAAAAACTCTACCTCTAATTCTCATTGGTATTACGATTATAGTATTGCTAATCAATTTCAATAGTAATAGAAAGATCTATTTTTCTAACAGCAATAGAATTCAATCACAACTAGACAAAGTTGCGCATGCTGAACTAAAACTAAACTATACAGTTTTAAAATCTACAATTTTTTTATTTAACAACAATGATGACATTATAAAGAGCATTAAAAACCTACATGGAACTGTTATAGATTTAACAAAAAATATATATTTCAAAGAAGAATACCCGGATCTTTATAAAAAATTTACGCAAAGATACAAAAAGCTAGTTGAGAACAAAATAGAAGCAATATATGAATTTAATACAATTAACAGTGGCATAAAAAATTCAAATACCTTTTTGATTAATTCTATTTCCACTATATCAAGCATGAGAGCAAGATACGATGTTGAAATCCCTCATAAATATCTTAAAAGAGTATTAAGCACTATTTCAAACATTCTTATGAGTAAAAATTCTATGAATAATTTTATTAAATCTGAAAATATAAAACTGATTGAAGAGACAAAAATAAATAATAAAAAACTAAATGAATTTAATATTATTATGATAGCACATCTTGAAATGATAAACAAAAATTTTCCAAAATATCAAAAACTTCTCAACAGCATTACCGACATAGAATCACAAAAAATTATTTCTAGTATAAATGATAAATTTTTTACTCTAAACTTAAAAAGAGTAAACAAGATGAATTACATATTTTACTCAATTATATTTTTTATAATCTTTTATACAGCATTGATAATTTACTTATTTTTAAAATTAGATAAAGAAAATTGTCGTCTCAATAGAAGTATCAGAGAGGATTATCTAACTAAACTATATAATCGTAACAAATTTGAAGAGGTTATCAACCAATATAATAATCCAATATTATTCCTAGTGAATATTAATAAATTTAGACATATAAATGAATACTATGGCACGGAAATAGGGGACAAGGTACTAATAAATGTTGCTAACATTTTAAAAGAATTGACCCAGAAGGAAGATCCAATATTATTTAGATTAGGTGCCGATGATTTTGGTATTTTAATAAAATCAATATCTCAAGTGGATAAAAATGATTATGCAACTATGCTTATCGAATGGTTTGAAAATAATGAAATAAATATTAAAGATCTAAAATTTAGAATTGGTATCCAAATTGGAATCAGCAAGGAGAAACCATACTTTGAAAAAGCTGATATGGCGCTTATAGAGGCGAAAGAATCTATAAGAGAAAAGTATATCATATATAGACCTCACCATAATAAACAAGATCTTATTAAAACAAATATTGAAAAAACCAAAGTACTGTATAACGCCATCAAAAAAGACAAAATAGTACCATTTTTTCAGCCTATTGTAGATATCCAAACCAAAAAAATAGTTAAATACGAAGTTTTAGCCAGAGTTGTGCATAAAAACAGTGATATTGAAACTATTTTTCCATATCTTCAAATAGCAAAGGATAATAAACTCTATTTTGATATAACAAAAGCTATGCTTGCAAAATCTGCAGACCTATTTTTCAAAAAGAATATAAATTTTAATATAAATTTTTCCATTGAAGATATTAAGGACAAAAGAGTGCTCGATATTTTAGATGAAATTGAAAAAAAATATCCAGGAATTTTCAATAAAATTACATTTGAAATTTTAGAAAGTGAAGCTATAAATGATTATAAATCTATCGAAGAGTTTATAAGTACAGTTAAAAGCAAGGGTGCAAAAATTGCAATAGATGACTTTGGAAGTGGATATTCCAATTTTGAGCATCTTTTAAATTTACAAATAGACTATCTTAAAATTGATGGCAGTTTAATAAAAAATATAGATAAAGATGAGAATTCAAAAAGGATAGTAAAACTGATAAGCAATTTTGCAAAAGAATCAAACATAGAAGTAGTTGCAGAATTTATCGAAAATGAATCTATCCATAAAGTTCTTAAAAAGCTAAATATTGAATTTGGACAAGGGTATTATTTTTCAAAACCCTTATCTTCTATCTCCTAGCAAATGAGTCAATGATGAGTGGATATCTGGATACTTGAATTTAAATCCTGCATCAAGGAGAGCTTTGGGATATATCTCTTTAGAGCCTGTTAGTACGATCACTCCCTCGCCAAAAAGCATTTTGGCAACTATTATAGATAGTGGGAAGAAAGTTGGTCTAAACAGGGCTTTGCCTATCGCTTTTGTATATGCAAAATTCGTGATAGGCTTCGGTGATACAACATTATAGATGCCCTCTAGTCTATTTTGTATAACAAACTCGTATATCCTAAGTAGATCTTCTATATCTATCCAACTTGTCATCATGCTACCATTTCCAACAGTGCCTCCAAGTCCCATCTTAAATGTTGGAAGCATAGTTCCAAAGGCACCACCATCTGTTGCCAAAACTACTCCAAATCTAAATATAGCTGTAGATTTTTTACACTTTTTCGCCTCATGCTCCCACTTAACAACCAAATCTGACAAAAAATCTCCTGCTATCTCATCACACTCTTCATCACATGGTTTATTGTTGGGGTATATTCCTATAGCTGAGGCTGATATAAACTGTGAAACGCCACTCTTATTGATCGCGTTTACAAGTTTTTTAGTTGTATCAATTCTGCTTGAAATTAAAAGCTCTTTATACTCAGGAGTCCACTTTTGAACTATCGGTGCACCACTTAGATTTATAACAACAGCCACACCTTTTAGTTTTTTTACTATCTCCTCTTCGCTATCACCTCTATCTAAAACAGTAAAGTCTTTGAATCTTTCTCTTAAATGCGAACCTATAAATCCACTGGCTCCACTAATAGCTACTTTCATACAACACCTTTGAAAAATTATAATATTATGGTACCATTTTAACTGACCTTACGCACTATAAGCACACCTAGGTGATAAAAGTTGCACTCTAATGCAAGGAAGTATAGCAAAATTGTAGTTATTCTACTATGAAGCTATGCTGACGCAGCAGTAGGGTGCAAATTTTATCATCCGTAGGACAGAATGATAAAGCACCATCTGCTTCGTTAGTTCACTTTCACCGTAGCTTTGGCTACGCTAAAAGCAAACTGCCTCGCATATGATGCTTTCTCATTCTGCCTAGGTGTGTTTATAGTGCGTAAGGTCAGTTAGAAAACAAACATAGGAATATTAACAAATTTTTAAATTTTATTATTAATAAAAACAAAAGAGTTATAATTTTATTTTTTAGAGTAAAATTACGCGAAAATTTTAAAAATACCCGTCACACAAAGGATACAGTATGTTACAATGGATACTTGTTGCAGTTTTAGTATATGTTGTTTATTATTTAGTTAATAAATATGAAAAAAAGTTGAATGCTCTTAATGAAATGATTGAGTTAAACAAATCAGAAATTTATACAAATAAAGAGCTGATTGAAAAGAACAAATCAAAGATAGATACACATCATGAAAAGATTCAGCACAATAAGAAAAGTATCGATTTAAATCAAGAGATTCTTTCAAAACTTAAAGATTAAACCATTAAACTGCACTAAGAATATTCTTGGTGTAGTTTAATTTGCTACTTTTTGTAACCTTTATATAAATACTTTATAATTCTTTATATCTCCGCCAAATGCCTATATCTCAGATAAAAACATAGTTTTTATATCAATTTTCAGAATTTTTTATACTAAATTTATCATATTTTTTATTGCAAATAGACAAAAAATATATTATGATACTACTATCTGATTTAAAGTAATACTTTTAGTAATACTAAAAAGGAGCTTAGTTTGGCAAAGCAAAAATTCTCAAATGAAATCATAAAAAGTGTTATAAATAAAAATAAACACAAAAGAGAAATTGCCCAACTTAGCATAAAGATAGACAAGAAACTAGATGCGGCTCTGCAAACCCTAAGTTCAAAATTAAATATCTCAAAAAACAGACTTATAGAAGATATACTATATGAAAGTGGAATCATACAAGAGGTAGAGGAGAACTATTGTGAGTGAGTTTCCATCCCAAAATGAGATACTAGAAGCAACCATTAGGGGTATAGACCACGCTAGAAAAGGTTTTTTGCACTGGACAAACAACAGACTCTATCTTTCTCATGCGCCAGCAAAAATGCTAAGCATACATGTAGCTCAAGAGATAGCAAAGATAGAGAATTCACCTGAAATATTTATAGATGCCTCCATCTCAGATATTTTAAGATGTTCACTTAAAAATCGAGACAGTTTTTTAGACTATATGAAAAAGCACGCCATCGGCGAAGGAGTTTTTAGCATAACGCTTGATGAAAGATTTAAGCATGAAAATGACAATGACTCTATCTCAAGAGTTATAATTTCGATCAAAAATGGCATAAGAAATATAAAAAATGAGTATAAAAATGAGATACGAAAGATTTGTAAGATGATTGATTCACCAAAAGATGTTGACTCTACACTTAGTTACGGAACACTTGCTTTTTATACCGACTTACCAATGAGTGCTAGAAAAAAATTGAATACAAGGATGCCACAAATCATAGAAAGCTTTGACCAAATAGTAAAAGAGTTTCCAAATTTAACATCAAAATTCCAAGATAGCGGCATACATCAGATAGAAGATATTGGAGAGTGGATTATCGGAGCATATACGGTACAAAGGCTTTAGAGAAGTGTTATCAAACTTTTCTCTAAAACTTTTCAAAGACCAAAAAAATCAAAGGAGATCAAATGAAAAGAACTTTTTTAAAGTTAGCTACTTCTATAGTAGCTTGTAGTGCACTAGTTGCATCCCTAAACGCGGCGGATGTCATAAAGATAGGTGTTCAAGCACCAATAACCGGAAAATATGCCAATGAGGGTCAAAGTATCGATAACGGTGTTAGATTGATAGTTGACCAATACAATGCCAAAGGTGGTGTTTTAGGCAAAAAACTTGAAGTTGTCAGCTGTGATGATGAGGGTGTAGCACAAAAAGCGGCGATTTGTGCGAGAAAACTAGTAAATGCAGGTGTTTTAGCAGTTATTGGCTCATATACATCAGGAGCAACAGAAGCAGCTCAACCTACTTACTATAGAAATGGTGTGCTTCAAACAAGTGACGGTACGAGTGATTCACTAACAAAACACAAATACTGGACTTTTTTCAGAAATTCATTTCCAAACAGTGCAGAGGCAGAATTTACAGCAAATTATTTTGTAAATGTTAAACATTATAAAAAAATAGCAGTTCTATCTGACTACTCTAGCTATGCAACTGGCTTAGCAGACGCAACTGTAAAAGCTCTCAAAAAAGTCAATGGAAATGTTATATATAGAGGAAAAATCAAATCAGGAACACAAAATTTTACAGCGGTCCTTACTAAGATAAAATCACTAAATCCAGATGTTATCTACTTTAGTGGATACTACAATGACGGTGGACTCTTAAGAGCTCAACAAATCCAACTAGGTATAAAAGCAGATTTTGTTGGCGGTGACTCAAATGACAACCCTGACTTCATGAAACTAGCAGGAGACAGTGCAAAAGGAACTTACCTCATCAATGTACCGACTCCTGATATCCTACCATATGATTTGGCAAAAAAATTCTTAAAAGATTACAAAGCAAAATATGGAATGATGCCAGCTTCCATCTGGACACTCTTAAATATAGACGGCTTAAGAGCAGTACTACACGGAGTAGAGCAAACTAAAAGCACTGATACTAAAAAAATCTCAAACTTTTTACATACTCTAAAAGGCTTCCCAGGAATCACAGGACCAGTTAACTTTAGAAGTGACGGAGAGAGAATCGGCGGCGGTTATATGGCTTACGAAGTTCAAGCTGACAATAGCTATAAAATAGTATATAAATAATCAAAGGATTACCATGGATATATTTCTACAGCAACTCATAAATGGTTTGACCGTAGGAAGTTTATATGCATTGGTAGCGCTGGGTTACACGATGGTTTACGGGGTTATGAAGTTGATCAACTTCGCCCACGGGGACCTCGTGGCCCTCTCTGCTTTTGCTGGACTAACGATTTATGTAGAAATTTTTGGTGAAGGAAAAAACTCGATACTTTTGGTTTTGGGTGTTTTTGTCATCACGGCATTAATCATATCTCTAGTTGGTGTTCTTCTTGAGCGCCTAGCATACAGGCCTTTAAGAACGGCACCAAGACTAAGTGCAGTTGTATCTGCATTGGGAGCTAGTCTTGTAATCCAAAATTCAATCATGCTGATTTGGGGACCAAATATGAAGATTTTTCCTTCAAATCTCTTCCCCTCAACTGTATGGAATTTAAGTGGAGTAGTTTTCACATTTACGCAAGTGATGATAATGGGTATATCGGCTATTTTGATGGTAGCACTATATATCTTCATAAACAAAACAAAGATGGGAACAGCGATAAGAGCCACAGCCATAGACCAAGATGCTGCTAAACTGATGGGCATCAATGTAAACAAAGTAATCATGACTATATTTATCATTGGCTCAGCCTTAGGAGCGGTAGCTGGTCTATTTATAGGTATCAACTATAGAGGAATCACATTTGACATGGGTTGGACATATGGATTAAATGCATTTGTTGCAGCCATTATGGGAGGCATCGGCAATATACCAGGAGCCATGCTTGGCGGCATACTGCTCGGGCTTTTCAATGCCATGATAAGTGGCTATATATCTAGCGAATGGGCAGAAACTTTTACCTTTGTACTGCTAGTTGTCATTTTGATATTTAGACCAACTGGAATACTTGGCGAAACCATAGCGGAGAAAGTATAATGAGACAGTCATACAAAATAGCTATCATATTTTTGATAGTGATGGGATTTTTTCCACTCTTTTCTAACTCAGCCTGGCTAGCAGTAGGTACAACATTTTTGATTTACGCTATAGTTGCATTTTCACAAGATATCATACTAGGACGAGCTGGTGCATTTCAGATGGGTCACGCACTCTTTTTTGGATTGGGAGCCTATACGACTGCTATACTAAATGTACACTATGGAGTACCAATCATATACACCTTTATCCCTGCGATAATCATACCTCTATTTATAGGTATAGCTTTAGCGGGTCCAATCATACACCTCAAGGGAGACTATCTTTTAGTAGCAACTATCGGTTTTAATATCATATTTATTCAGGTTATACAAAATGATATCTTTGGACTAACAGGTGGACCCAACGGTATATTTGGCATAGATGTTGTGAGGATATTTGGTGTAGAGTTTATGAGCCAAAGAGCTATCTACTACATGTCATTTACACTACTTGCTTTAACACTGCTTATCATGAGAAATCTCGATGGAAGCAAGTATGGAAGAGCGATGTTTTATATCAACAAGGACGATATAGCAGCCCAAAGCATGGGTATAAATGTAAGATACTATAAGCTATACGCTTTTGCATTAGGTTCAGCGATAGCCGGAGCAGCAGGAAGTATGTTTGCCATCCAATACTCAGCAGTCTCACCGGAAGCCTTCAATGTTATCCAATCAATCATGTTTTTCACTATCGTTTTGGTCGGTGGTTCAGCGTCGCTGCCAGGAGTTTTGATAGGAACTTTTGTGATGTTTGTTTTACCTGAAATTTTCAGAGAATTTCAAACTGCAAGGTATCTTGTATTTGGGCTTGCCATGATTTTGACTATGATTTTAAGACCAAGAGGCGTCTGGCCTGTTAAATTTGGAAATATACCAAACTATCTAAAGAAAAAGGATACAAAATGAGTGACTTTTTACTTGAAATAAAAAATGTATCCAAATTTTTTCATGGACTTGTTGCCATAGATGACTTAAGCATGAAGGTAAAAAAGGGTCAAATTTATGGAATCATAGGACCAAATGGAGCAGGGAAAACTACTCTTTTTAACTGCATAACTGGACTTTACAAGCCTGAAAAAGGTGATATTATGTGGGAAGGAAAGAGGATTAACGGCATAGCTCCATATAAAATAGCAGAACTAGGAATACTCAGAACATTTCAAACCATAAGACTCTTTTCCGAAATGAGTGTCGCAGAAAATATCATGTCAGGACGCCACATAAAATCAAATCAAAGATGGTATAACGGTATCATTCACACACCTTCCATGATAAAAGATGAAAAGAAAAATTGGTTAAAAGTAGGAGAGTTGATGGATTTCTTTGAATTAAGAAAATACGCAACCACTCCTGCGGGTGATCTATCTTATGGATTGCAAAGAAGAATCGAAATGGCAAGAGCATTGGCAGCAGAGCCAAAGCTTCTCATACTAGATGAGCCAGCGGCTGGACTAAATGAAAATGAAACCATAAAATTAGCTCAAACCATAAGAGAAGTGAGAGACCAAGGAGTAACTATACTGATGATCGAACACGATATGGACATGGTCATGAGTCTGTGCGAGTACATAACAGTTATCAACTTTGGTGCAAAGATAAGCGAGGGTGAACCATCTTTTGTACAAGATGACCCTGTTGTCGTAGAGGCATATATCGGAAGCGATGAGGATGAGTAATGAGTAAAAATTTATTAGAGATAAAAAATCTACATGTAGGGTATGGAGCGATCAAAGCTATAAAAGGCATAGACCTACATGTAAAAGAGGGGGAAGTTGTAGCTATCCTTGGCGCAAATGGTGCTGGCAAAACAACAACACTAAGAACGATAAGTGGACTTTTGAGATCAAACGAGGGTGAGATTATTTTCGACGGTAAAAATATCACCAAAACTCCAGCTCATGAAATTGTCTCTCTTGGAATGAGCCATTCTCCTGAGGGAAGAAGAGTATTTGGAACACTTAGCACCGAAGAAAATCTTCTAATGGGTGCATATACACTAAAAAAGTATGACCCAAAAGTGCTTGATTGGATATATGAGATTTTGCCAAGACTAAAAGAGAGAAAAAAACAGTTGGCAGGAACACTCAGTGGTGGTGAACAACAGATGCTAGCAATCGGAAGGTCCATCATGAGCAATCCAAAGCTACTCATACTTGATGAGCCTAGTCTAGGACTAGCACCTGTATTGGTAAAAGTGATTTTCAAGGCCATTAAGGAGATAAGTAAATCTGGAGTTACGGTTTTGCTAGTAGAGCAAAATGCAAAAGCTGCGTTAAAACTGGCAGATAGAGGTTATGTACTCGAGCTTGGAAAAATATCATACGAAGGCAGTAGCGAAGAGTTGCTAAATTCAAAAACCATTCAAGAGGCATATTTGGGCAAAAAGAGATAAGTATCTTAAAAAAGATGTCCTCCCCGCAAAAAGTGGACATCTAATTACACTGAATGTAAAACATAAGATACTCAAAAATGATTTAAAATTAAATTAAAGTTGAGGGAAAAAGCATGTTAGAAAACAAAGTTGTGATGAATAGAGCCATTGCTTTGGCTGAAAAATGGCAACGACGAGCTGATGAGTTAGTGAGTGATTTTGATAAAAAATTTCATATAAAAATGAACAAAATGCTCACCCATCCAAAAGATAAAGTTTTATTGATTGAACTTATGGACCAATCTTTTAGAACAAAAAACAATAAAAGGGTAGCCAACCAAATAGAGTATCTTTTCAACAAATACGGTATGGCATCTTTTTTTACAAATAGTGAAAGGTTTTTGGTATTTTTATTTTTAAATATCGGGATTTATCTGCCTGATATCTCCATACCACTTTTTATAAACAATATACGAGAAGATACAAAAACAGTCGTCATAAAAGGTGAAGATGAGATTTTTAATGCCCACCTGCAAAAAAGAAAAAAAGAGGGTACAAGGGTTAATGTAAATCTTATCGGCGAGGTAGTTCTAGGAGAAGAAGAGGCAGAAACTAGAATGCAAAAGTATCTAAAACTGCTTGAAAACCCTAATGTTGATTATATATCTATCAAAATTTCTACTCTCTTTTCTCAGATAAATGCTCTCTCATACGAAGAGACGATAGATCATCTAGTAAATAGGCTATCACGAATATTTTCCCAAGCTAAAAAATTTAGCTACATAAATGAAAAAGGGAAATCTCAAAATAAATTTATAAATCTTGACATGGAAGAGTATCGGGATTTGGCATTGACATATTTTGCTTTTACAAGAACTCTTAGTAAGCCGGAATTTAAGGATTTTTATGCTGGTATCGTACTTCAAGCCTATTTACCTGACTCTCACTTGTGGCAAAAGAAGCTTATAGATTTTGCTAAAAAAAGAGTTGAAGCAGGAGGAAGTCCTATCAAGATGAGACTTGTAAAAGGCGCAAATATGGAGATGGAAGATACTGAAGCAGCTCTGCGAGGTTGGGAGAGCACGCCTTATCATAAAAAAATAGATACAGACAGCAACTATAAAATCATGATGGAATACGGTATGCGAAAAGAGCACATAGAGTATGTTCACCTAGGCATCGCTTCGCATAATCTTTTTGAACAAGCTTATGGTTATGAGTTGGCAAATGAGTATGGGGTCAATGAATTTCATACTATGGAGATGCTTGAGGGAATGAGTGAATCTTCCAGACTTGCCATAAAAGAGATAAGTCATGATTTGATTTTATATGCACCAACAGCCAAGAAAGAACAGTTTACCAATGCCATCGCATATCTAGTGCGAAGACTTGATGAAAACACAGGAAAAGAGAACTTCATAAGATACTCTTTTGGTTTAAAAGTTGGTTCGAATGATTGGGAGATGCTAAAAGAGAAATTTATAGCTTCACTAAAAAACACAAAAAATCTTTTTATAGGCTCAAACAGAACTCAAGATAGATTAAATGAAAATTGGGACGACTTCAAGGGAAGTAGTTATGTAACTGGCAAATTTAAAAATGAACCGGATACTGACTTTATACTACCTAACAATAAAATCTGGGCACAAAACATAAGAGAAAAATGGATGAAAAAAAGCGGTGATAAATCTCAAATCATCCCTATCGTAGTTGCAGGCAAAGAGATAACCCAAGATAGAGACACCAAAGTTTCCGTTGACAAATCTCAACTCAAAGACAATGTAGTAGTTGGAGAGTTTGCACTAGCAAATGCGAATGACCTCAAAAATGCTGTAAAGGCTGCCAAAGAAGACAAAGATGGCTGGAGAGATTTAAGCCTTGAGCAAAGACATAAAATACTTTGTGATGTAGCAAATACCGTAAGAAAACGAAGAGGCGACCTTATAGGTATAGGCGCGTCAGAAGTTGGCAAAGTATTTGTCGAAACAGATGTTGAAGTGAGCGAAGCTATCGACTTTTTAGAGTTCTACACATATGCTAGTAGGTATTTTCAAACATATCAAAATCTGAAATTCAAAGGCAAAGGAGTTGGCGTTGTGACTCCTCCATGGAATTTTCCAGTTGCGATTCCACTTGGAGGAATTGCAGCTATACTTGCTTCTGGAAATACCGCGATCATCAAACCTGCTAGTTCAGCAGCTATCACGGCTTATGAGCTTTGCAAATGTTTTTGGGACAGTGGAGTTAGTAAAAATACTCTACAATTTTTACCATGCCCTGGAAGCCTCGCAGGAGAACACTTGATATCAAACGAGGATGTTGACTTTGTTATCTTAACTGGTGGCGAAGATACAGCATACAAAATGCTAAAAACCAGACCAAATCTTTTCTTAGCAGCAGAAACTGGAGGAAAGGATGCAACCATAGTAACAGCCATGAGTGACAGAGAACAAGCCATCAAAAATGTAGTCCACTCTGCTTTTTCAAACAGTGGACAAAAATGTTCTGCAACATCTTTGTTGATACTAGAGGAGGAAGTTTATAATGATGAAAACTTTAAAGCTGCTTTAGTTGATGCTGCCAAAAGTATGTCAACAGGCTCAGTCTGGAACTTTGTAAATCGAATAGGAACCCTAGCAAATCCGATAGGAGGAAATCTAAAAAAAGCACTTGATTCACTAGAACCAGGAGAGAGTTGGGCACTAAAACCTGAGTTTGCAGATGAAAACGAGTATATGCTCAAGCCTGCTATAAGATGGGGCGTACAAGATGGTAATTTTTGCCATATGTCTGAACTCTTTGGACCAGTTCTCTCTGTCATGAAAGCAAAAGATTTGAAGCATGCCATTGAAATCGTAAATAAAACAGGGTATGGTTTGACTTCAGGACTAGAGTCACTTGATGCCAGAGAGATTGAGTATTGGAGAGAAAATATAAAAGCTGGAAATCTATATATAAATAGAGGCACAACAGGCGCTATAGTCTTAAGACAGCCATTTGGAGGCATGGGGAAATCTGCCATAGGAGCTGGTAGAAAAGTTGGAATTCATAACTATATAACTCAATTTATGGACTTTGAAGAGTTGAGCGAACCTAAGATATCTAAAAAAATAGACCATAAAATGTTTAACGAACTCAACCAATGGATAGACAAATCACTCAAAGGACTCTACAAAGAGTTCAATGAAGACTTCAACAAACTAAAATCAGCCCTTGCTAGCTATCTTCAAAATTATGAAGATGAATTTGGTGTAGAAAAAGACTATTTTCATATCAGAGGAGAGGACAATATCTTTAGGTATCTTCCACTAAACAGAGTAGGACTCCGCGTTTGTAAGGATGATTCTCTTTTTGAAATCCTAAGCAGAGTTTTTGCAGCTCACATTTGTGGTGTAAAATTATATATAAGCATAGATTACGAAGAGAGTAGCGCAATATCTTTTATGTTTGAGAACAAAGAGGTTCTTCTAAATAGTGACGATATAATCAAGAGGGAGAGCGAAGAAGAGTTTATAAAAGGCTTTGACAAATTTGATAAAATCATCTACTCTGACATCTCCAAAGTTTCACCTTTAGTGTTTAAGGAAGCTGCTAAAATTGCAAAATTTATCATCAGGCAAAAACCGATGATGGAGGGAAGGCTAGAGCTCTTAAACTACTTGCAAGAACAGAGTATTTCATATAGTTACCACAGATATGGAAATCTTGGCGCAAGAGGAATAGATAAGTAGCAATCAACGGGGCATTAAAAATGCCCCCATTTTTCAAGGTTTATTTTACAAAAACTATAGCGGCATTTGCACTTTTATTGTGGTTAAATACAAAATCTCCGCCAGGTGCTGCTGCGTGGCATGCGATACAGCCTACTGGTTTGCCTTTGGCAACTTTTCCAGCCAAACTCATACCTTTTTTATTTTTCATCACAGTTCCATCTGGAGCGTATTTTACCCAGTACCAATCCCCATCCTCTGGGTCAAACCCTTCTCTTTTTTGCATAATTGTGACTGATTTTAGATATTTTACTCTATCTGCTACTACTTTCGATACAGTTATATCTTTTCCTCTATAATTTCTCTTAACTATGACTCTTTTTCCATCTATCGTACCCTCTAATACTTCACGGACTTTTCCATGCGGAGGACCTCCGACATATAGATTGGCTGGAGTTGAGTTCAACCCTTTTGCTTCCATCTTTTGCCATAAACTCTTCGCATAACTTACATCTCCACTAGACCCAAATGGTGGCATCATTGCCGCCATAGCACCAACTGCTACAAATGCTGTTACCACAACAGTTGCTACAAATAACTTCGTTTTCATATTTTCTCCTTTGTTTTAGTATTGAAATTATATTTATATTGTGTTAAGTTATTGTGTAGTAAAATCTTCAAAATTCCAAAGGCATTGGCGTTGCTAAATATTATAAAAAATTATAAGTTTCTATCAAATCAAGATAAAATCAATATAAATTTACTAAAAAATCAAGGAAGTTGCAATCTTAGTCATATAATTATCACAAACAAAGAGAAGTATATACTTAAAAAAAACAATCAGCCTATATATAATAATGTAAGTAAAAATTTTGAATTTAAAATTCAAAATTTATCTTTTAAAAAAGGGATTTCTGCAAAACCGATTTTATGTGATCATAACAATCAAATTTTCATTAGTGAATTTATAGAGGGTCATCATAAAAATAGGATTAATCTGATGGATATATCAAATTTAGCAAAAATACTACTAAAACTACACTCTATAAAAATATCTCAAAAACCATTTAGCATAAAGAGATATTTTCAACAACACAACAAAACTTTTAACCCAAAACTAAAACGAGTGCTTTTGGAGTCATATAAATACAAAAAAGAGTTTGCTATATGCCACAATGACTTAAATCCACAAAATATCATCTTTGGAGGTAGTATAAAATTGATAGATTTTGAATTTGCTTGTGTAAATGATATATATTTTGATCTTGCAAGCATATGCGTAGAGTTTAACTTAAACACAAGGGAAGAGTTTGCACTTTTAAATAGCTATTTTAAAAATAAACCAAATATCAAAAAGTTAAAGTGTTATAAAATTCTCTATCAACAAGTTTGCAAGACTTGGTTTGGTATAATAGACTAATTTTAAAAAAGGATAGTCGATGTCAAGAGTTGTTTTTATCACAGGTGCCACCTCTGGATTTGGTAAAGAGTGTGCTAGGATGTTCGCTAAAAATGGCGATAGAGTTGTTGCGGTTGGTAGAAGAGTAGAAAAACTCAAGGAGTTAAAAGATGAGTTGAAAGAGTATGATGTTTTCAGCCTGCCATTTGATGTTAGCGACAAAGAAGCTGTGCTTGAAAATGTAGCTTTTCTGCCTGCAAAGTATAAAAATATCGATATACTCATAAATTCTGCTGGTTTAGCTTTGGGGCTTGAACTCTCACCTGAAGCTCACATTGAAGATTGGGAAAGAATGATAGATGTAAACATAAAAGGACTTTTGTATGTCACAAAGGCAATTTTACCTATCATGGTTGAGCGAAAATCCGGATATATCTTCAATCTAGGCTCAATCGCAGGAAGCTGGCCCTATCAAGGAGGCAATGTATATGGTGCAACCAAAGCATTTGTTGAACAGTTTTCATATAATCTCCGAACAGATTTAAGAGGCACAAATATACGAGTATCCAACATAGAACCAGGTGCTGCAAAAACAGAGTTTTCTGATGTAAGATTTAAAGGAGAACTAGAAAAAGCTAAAAAAGTATATGATGGCTATGAGCCACTTGTCGCCACAGACATTGCCAATCTTATCTTTACATTGGCAAATCTTCCTGAACATGTAAATGTAAACTCACTAGAAGTAATGCCTACAGCTCAAACATGGGCAGGACTACATGTAGAGAAAAAATAGAAAATTTATGTAATATCATTACATATTCACCGTGTTTGTGAATCATTGTTCATAAACACGGTGAGTAAAAAAGTAACACTTTATATTTTAAATAAAACAATACCGAAATTATCTTGAAATGACTAAATTTATCTTACTAAAAGTGAATTTGGAAGTAAAAATGGAAGAAATGGCTCCGGATACTGGATTCGAACCAGTGACCAAGTGATTAACAGTCACCTACTCTACCGCTGAGCTAATCCGGAACATCTATATGAGGACGAAATTATAGTGAAAAATAGCTTCAATGTCAAGAATTTTTCGCTAAAAAACAGTAAAAAATTAATAAGAGAAAAAAATGCACTTGAAATTAAAAAATATTTTTTCATATAATTCTGTTTTTTAAGAAAAAACAAGGGTAGAGTTGCTAAGATTACCGCATATTAACTCTGCAGAGTTAAAAATCTTAAAAGGAGTTTTCATGAACAAAAAACTTGCTACTATAGCATTAGCTGGTGCTTTGAGTCTTCCTGCATTTGCAGCGCAATTTATCACAATCGGTACTGGTGGTGTTACAGGTGTTTATTATCCAACAGGTGGAGCAATCTGTAGAATGGTAAATAAACTAAAGAAAAAAACAGGCATTAGATGTTCTGTTGAGTCAACTGGTGGTTCTGTATACAATGTAAATACTATTCATCAAGGTGAACTTGACTTTGGTATTTCACAAAGTGATACTGCATACCAAGCATATAATGGTATAGGCAAATTTAAAGGTAAACCTATAAAAGAGCTAAGAAGTGTTATGGCTATCTATCCTGAACTTCTAACATTTGTTGTTGCTAAAAGATCTGGCATCAAAACTCTTATGGATGTAAAGGGTAAGCGTGTTAACATAGACACCCCGGGCTCAGGTACTAGAATGACTACTGAGATAGTTCTTAAAGCATTCGGTATCAAACACTCTGATTTGAAACAAATAGATGAGCTTAGCTCAAGTGAAGGTCCTACACTACTTAAAGATGA
>JALSKH010000079.1 GCA_026988975.1 Campylobacteraceae bacterium | reverse complement strand
AATAAACTTCGTGAGATGATGCCGTGGATTTCAGCCAACAAAATCGTTAATCAGGACGAAAACTAATCTTTTTGTCGATTTGCATCCATCTTTGAATGATGGGTGCGGTCACATACAATTTGTATGCTCCCTTACCCAAACATTCAAATATGAATACAACTCAACAAAAATCTTAGCTTTCTTAACTGATTAAAATTAAAGAAACTAACTAAAAATATTACATTAGTTGACTTTTGTCTGTAGCCTACTTTACCCAAACATTTAAATCTAAGCACAACTAAGAAAAAATCTTCAGTTCGTTTGACTTTCTCGTCCATTTATTTTAAACTTCCTACTTCCTACTTCCTACTTCCTACTTCCTACTTCCTACTTCCTAGCGAAGCGACACTTTGCTATAATATCTAAAATTTAAAACTAGTGAAATTTATGGCTGTCCAACCTAAAAAGAAAAAATCTACTACCAAATCTAAAAGCACAATAAAAAAGAAACCTTCGACTAAAAAAACAACCAAATCTAAAAAGCGTAAAAGTAAAAAAAAGAGTTATACAAAGAGAAATATTTTAATATTCCTTGCCTTGTTTATGATGTTTACCTTTATCGGTTTTGGGTTTTATTTGGGGCAAAATAGTGATGATATTGCTTCTGCCATCAAGCGGGGAGATATAGAAGGTGATTATACTACCAAGCAACTCTTGGAGGATTTATCTAAAATCAAAATAGAACATAAAAAAGAGAAAAAAGTAGTTACGGTCAAAGAAAAAGTAGCGCCAAAACCTATGCCAAAAGGAAAGGCAGAAAAGCCAAAAGTAAAACAAGTTAAAAAGAAGACGATACGCAAAACTGCCTTAGCCTACAAGTCACATAAGCCTAGGCTGGTGATTATTATAGATGATGTTTCAAAACAGAAACAGTTAAATGCCATTAAAGCAACGGGATTAAAGTTAACGCCTTCTATTTTCCCTCCTTCTGAACTCTCTATGACTTCGCATCATTTGGCTAGGGGCTTAAAACATTATATGATACATCTGCCTATGGAGTCTGGGAGTAAGCAGTTTAATACACAGTATAAAACACTCTTGACTAGATTTGACAAAAGTCAGGTTGAGGCACGGGCGCATGAGTTAAGAGCACTTTTTCCAAGGGCACATTATGTCAATAACCATACTGGTTCTGTCTATACAAACGATGAGAATGCTATGTCCATACTCTATCAGGCACTACGAAAAGAGGGTTTTGTGTTTATAGACAGTCGAACAGTGGGCAGTTCCAAAGTACGAAAAATTGCACATCATTTTAGAGATGCTTATGTGGCAAGAGATATTTTTATCGATAATATACATACTATTCCCTATATTCATGGGCAGCTGAGAAAGGCTGTGAAGCTTGCGAAGAAAAAGGGATATGCTATAGCGATAGGGCACCCACATCATATTACCATGCAAGCACTGGCCTCAGCTAACGAGATTTTAAAAGATGTTGAGCTAGTATATATAGATAGGATTTACAAAAAGGAGAAGTAAATGAAGGGGATTTTTACGGCATTGCTCATAGGGCTTGTGTTTTTTGCACTTTCGCTATTTGTGTTTACGTTGCAACATGCTACACTTATAGGGCTTGTTGCTTTTTTTGTGACACTATGGACAAATGAAGCTTTGCCTTTGGGTGCTGTTTCTATCTTGCCTATTTTACTCTTTCCTAGTTTTGGTATTTTAGATACCAATGCTGTGACAGCCAACTACTCTAAATCTATTATTTTCTTGTTTATTGGTGGGTTTATGTTAGCTATCGCCATCGAAAAAGTAGGATTGCACAAATACTTTTCTGCAAAAATATTGAGCTTTTTTCCTAAGACGCCTAGAGGTATCATTTATGCTTTGGCTATAACCTCGGCACTTCTGAGTTCCATTCTTTCCAATACCACCATTACATTGATGCTTATGCCTATAGCACTTTTTTTAAGTGAAAACAAAAAACTCAAAGTACGTTTTTTGCTCGCTACTGCTTATGGGGCAAGTATCGGAGGTATACTCACGCCCATAGGTACGCCACCGAACCTTATCTTGATGGGATTTTTAGAAGACCATGCACTTCCGTCACTCGCTTTTGGAGAGTGGATGCTCTATATGTTGCCTATAGTAGGGTTGATGCTTCTTGTTATGCCATGGTTGCTCTCTTTAGGTGTAGAGCATGAAAAAGTCGAAGAGATGAGTCACGCTATACCACTACTAAGCAGTACACAAAAAAGGTTGTATGGCATTGTCGTCCTCTTAGCAAGCGTACTGGTTATCAATACCTTTCTCAAACAACTTTTTGGTTTTTCACTCAATGAAAAGCTAGTGCTACTTGGGTTTGGTCTACTGATGTTTGTACCTAAAATAGGATTTTTAGATTGGGAAGATACGCGCAATATGCCGTATGAGATTATCTTTTTATTTGGTGCAGGGTTTAGTATAGCCGCAGCATTCAGTGCTACAGGGTTGGCTGGTGACATAGCAGAAAAACTACGTTTTATTTCTGATTTACCTTTGTTATGGATGTTTGTTGTCATTGCACTGTTTGTGACTTTCTCTACAGAAGTAACAAGTAACACAGCATTGACCTCTATAGCCATACCTATCTTTTATGAGTTTGCAAAAGGTATGCCTCAACATGAAGGGATGATGCTTCTTATGGTAGCTACTGTTGCTGCATCATACGCCTTCATGCTCCCCATCGCTACCCCTCCCAATGCTATAGTGATGTCCTCAAAAGTGATTCGTATCAAAGAGATGGCATCTGTAGGATTGAAGCTAAACTTTATAGGGGTGACGGTTTTAGCACTAGTGGCGTATTTTGTTTGGAGATTTTTTTAAAATAAAGGGTATCTCGAAAAATATGTCAATTTGCAAGATTTTTGCATCTTGGGAAATTTCTTTGTTATGATATACCCAAAAAAGGTGTCTCATGAGTCAAAGTAT
>JALSKH010000078.1 GCA_026988975.1 Campylobacteraceae bacterium | reverse complement strand
CAAACACTTTATTGAAGTTTTTTAAATCTTCATCTAAAAAACCTCCCGCGATTGATTGTAAAGCAAAAATTTCCATGTGTGTGTTCCTGTATTTTGTCGAATAGTAGCATAATTCTTTTTTGATGTATAGAGATGTTTTAACCCAACTACATATCTTCCAAAGAATACCCTCTAAATTCATACCTATACTTCTTGTATTTGTCCATAAACTTTGTGGCTTTAATCTCAAGCCCTTTCAGGTCAATCTTCTTAGGGTTTCTTTTCACTTCAGCTATGAGTATCGACTGTTTTTCATCATTTACAGCAACGATATCTATCTCATTTTGATTGCCTCTTTCCCAGTAGGAACCTATATGACTATACTCATAAGAGAGTTTTAGATGTTCTATAAAATACTTTTCCAAAAACTTACCACTATAAGTAGCATAATCCCTCATTACTATTTTTTTCACATATGCATAGTTTTCTATCTCTATAGCAGACCTGTATTTGTAGATAAACCTAAACCAAAAATTGAAGAAATTATCAATTATCTCATATTTAAGTGTTCTGCTTCCCTCTTTAGCAAAAATAGGTTTAACCTTTTTTATAATGGTATATTCATTTTCCAGTCTATCAAGATAGCCACCAATATTTTTCTCTAGTATACTCTCTAGCTCAGACCGAGATGTCTTAGATGAAGCAATAAGTGAGAGTATAGAAAAGTATGTAGTGTATTCTTTCCCAAACTCTTCAACCAAGAGGTTTTTACCTTCTTCTAAAAAGAGTGAATACTCTCTAAAGATAAGTTCTAACTGAGCGTCTAATGTAAAGGCACTGTTGTCTACAAATATTTCAACATACTTAGCTACTCCTCCCGTAAGCATATAAAATGAGAGTAAATCATCTGCACTATAGCTAGGACTGTTCTGGAAGACTATCTCTTTGATGGTTTCTACAGAAAAAGGTTTTAAGTGAATTTTGTTGTTTGCACGTCCAAAGAGCGGTTCTTTTTTATCTTCAAATATTTTCTTCATAAGAGAGTAGATAGAGCCACTAAGCACAAGATTTAACGTTGTGCTGTCTTTATGGCTATCCCATATATTTTGCATGTCAGCATACACCGTATCGTTGATATGCAAGAACTCTTGAAATTCATCGATAACAAGGGTAAAGTGTCTCGTTTTAGCCAATACCATTAAGTACTCAAAGAGTGCCTTAAATGTTCTTATCTCACCAAATATCTTGACATCTAGTGTATTTTGTACGATAGTTACAAACTCATCACACAATAAAGCTTCATTTTTTTTAGAAACAAAAAGATAGACACTATGACTATATACTTTTTTGATAAGGGTAGTTTTCCCTATCCGTCTGCGTCCTACGACGACTGTCATTTTAGAACTAACTTTAGAAGCCTCTTCTATAGCTGTAAGATTTTTAAGTTCTTTCTTTCTATTGTAAAATTTCACCATATACCTTTATAGTAATATAAATTACTGTAATATACAATACTATAACTTATTACTTCTTGATTCTAAATTATTAGAGGTATCATAAGGTCAAAAGAACATGAAATCATCTAGTATTCCTAATCTTAAAAACCGTTAAAAACTTACAACCTGTAGGGTGTTGTGCCTCACAACACCCATGAGGAAATTTACAAACAGCCACACATTTTCCGAAAGGACTAGACATCACATAATCTTGATTAATAATGGTGTATTTTCAACGCCTGACCCTAAATTTGAGTATCATATCTGTCAGTAGTACTTCATCATGATTGATTTGAGCGATAGTAGCCTTGCCTATGTTGCCGCCCATCTCCCCGATGGTCAAACTATCCCCTACCTTAGATTTGAGTATCTTTTTAATATGCGTAATTTGTTGTGAGTCACAAATGCTTTTAGCGTCTTTGGGTAATAAAATACAATTCAAAATAAATGCCTCACATTTTATAGGTCAAAAGAGAGATTGGCAAATGCACCCTCTACACTTATGGCACTCTTATATCTCGAAGAGAGGACTCTTACCTTTTTTGTCTGCAAATCACAAATAGCTATGCGAAAACTCATACCCATTTGTGGCTCGACAATGCAAATGATTTTTCCTTCATACTCTCGTGTGGCATTAATGATACCCTGTAATTTTGGGAAAAAGTATTTGGGGTAACTCAGCGGTGTAATCTCCACTATCTTAATCTGTTCGCTTTCTTCAAGCGTATCGAGTATATACTGTGCATCTTCTACACTCTCAAACTGCACACACCAATCATCAAACACTTTATTGAAGTTTTTTAAATCTTCATCTAAAAAACCTCCCGCGATTGATTGTAAAGCAAAAATTTTCATGTGTGCGTTCCTGTAGTTTGAAGGTCGAATATTAGCATAATTCTTTTTTGATGTCGATACATCCTTTAACATACTAGTGACATAGTGCTTGTCCGAACTCAGTGAGCCTATCATTAACTTTTAATTTTACGACGGGAAAAAAGAAAAAAAGATTAAGTTATCGTTACCACCTGATAAAAGGGATAGCATAAGACTATAATTTTAATTAACTCTATTTCTTCCATTCTTTTTAGCCAGATAAAGATTCTCGTCTGCATCTTTATATAAATCTTCAATACAAATGTTATTTTTAGCCAACTCAGATGTTCCAATACTTACAGTGACAGGGATTTTATTTTCATCATATATAAAAACTTTCTCATCAATAGTTTGTCGAATTTTTTGAGCAATTTTTATAGCATCATTATTGGTAGTATTATCAAGTAAAATAACAAATTCTTCTCCACCTACACGAGCTAAAAGGTCACTATCACGGATCAAAGATTGAAGCTCTTTAGCAAAACCTATCAGTATTGCATCCCCTGCTTGATGCCCATAGCTATCGTTTATTTTTTTAAAATAATCTATATCAAGCATTAATAAAGAGAGAGGTCTTCCCCTACGCATAGAAAAAGCAAAACGACCTTTTGCCGTATCAAA
>JALSKH010000077.1 GCA_026988975.1 Campylobacteraceae bacterium | reverse complement strand
AAGAATTAAAAAGTGGTGAAGTATGGGGTGTTGTTACACTGACATATAATAATAGTGAAAAAGAAAAATATATTGAATTAGTTGATTTTAAATCATTTTCTCCATATAAAGTAGATTTAGACTATTTCAAAGAAGCTAGAAAAAACTTTACTACAGAAGAATGGGCTGATTTACTAATAAGAGCTATGGAATACAATCCTGATGGCTTTAGTAGCATGGGACAAAAAATAACATTTTTAAGTAGATTATTAGTATTTGTAGAGCCTAGAGTTAATTTAATAGAGTTAGCACCAAAGGGTACTGGTAAATCATATATATTTGGTAATTTAAGCAAGTTTGGATGGCTTATAAGTGGTGGAGTAGTTACAAGAGCTAAACTTCTATATGATGTTGCTAAACAGATGCCAGGGGTAATAATAAACTACGATTATGTTGCAATGGATGAAATTCAAACAATTATACTAAAAGATGAAAGTGAAATAGCAGGTGGATTAAAAAGCTTTTTAGAAAGTGGTACATTTTCTATAGCTAATGTTAGACAAACTTCAAATACAGGATTTATAATACTTGGGAATATACCACTGGATGAGGATAATAATCCTATGGTTAGAAGCTATTTTGAACCACTTCCTGATGTATTTAGAGAGTCTGCCTTTTTAGATAGATTTCATGGCTTTATTAAGGGATGGGAAATGCCTAGAATGAATCAGAGTATGATTTTAGATGGTAATACATTAAATGTTGAATACTTTAGTGAAATACTGCATCTACTGAGAGATGACATATCATATTCTCCAATTGTTAATTCTCTTTTAGATGTACCATCTCATGCTGATACAAGAGATGTTAATGCAGTAAAACGATTAGCTACAGCTTACTTAAAATTACTGTTTCCTCATGTTGAATCAATAGATGATATTGATATAGATGAGTTTAAATTGTTTTGTTTTGATGAAGCATATAAAAAAAGAGGCATAATGAGAAAACAGATACATCAAATTGATAGAGAATTTAGTGAAGATTTACCGGAAATACAAATAGGAACACAACAAAACATAGGAGCGAATAATTGATCCTGTTGTTCAATTATCGTTCAGTTCAACCGTGTTCGGTAGTAAAAGTGGATAATGTTTAAAAAGTTTCTAATACTAATTATTATATCTATATCTCTGTTTGCTGCAACTTCAAATCTAAGTAGAGTTTACTCTTATGACAGACAGATGAGTCAAACAAGCGATGATGATATGCTTAGGATTTTTCATTCATTGCAAAATATTTATATAAAGTCTATCATACAAAATGATGAAAAACTAAAAATAGAGACGCTTAAGAGATTGGTTAAGTGTGCAAAGATATTGAAATTTGATGAAGGAAACTACAAAAAAGAGCTTTCAACTCTTCTTAAAAATAGAGGATACATCAAAAAAAAGCCACTAAAGAGGAGTAGAACTTCACAAAAAACTACAAATAAGCAAATATTAAGACTGATATCTGTAACTTCTAGCTCAAAAAATATTTCATTTGTATTTGATAAAAATATAAAAAGTTCCGACATAAAATCATTTGCATTAAAAAGTAAATATTATTATAAAAAAATATTTGATTTTAGAGCGATTTTGCCTTCGAGTGTAAAAATTAAAACCCCAAAAATTTTAACAAAACTAAGAGTAGCACAATACGATAAAACAACTTTTAGGGTTGTTTTGCAAACTAAAAAACCTAGAAACTACTATCTTAAAATCAAAGCAAATAGAGTAACGGTTGATTTTTATAAACAAAAAACAAAAACAAAAAAGATAAGTAAAGTAGTTTACAAAACAGAGTATCAACAAAAGTATTTTGCACCTGATAATAAGATAATTGTATTAGATCCTGGTCATGGAGGCAAGGATTCAGGAGCCATTGGTTACCAAAGAAGATACGAAAAAAGAGCAGTCTTGAAGATAGCTTTAAAAGCGGCAAAAGAGTTAAAGAAGAGAGGCTATAAAGTTTATCTAACAAGAAGTGGTGATTATTTTGTTACGCTAAGAAACAGGACAAGATTTGCCAACAGAAGAAAAGCCGATCTATTTATATCTATACATGCAAATGCAGCACCAAAAAAGAGCAAATATCTAATATCCAAGGGTCTTGAGACATTTTTTCTTTCACCAAATAGAAGTAAAAGAAGTGAGAGAGTGGCAGCTCTTGAAAATCGTTCCGCTATAGCTGATATGGACTATTATACTAAAAATACATTTTTAAGTGTAATGAATAGAGCCAAAATTATACAAGCAAACAAAATGGCACTAGATGTTCAGCAAGGAATATTAAAGTCTTTAAGAAAGAGATACAAAGTTATCGATGGAGGAGTAAGAGAAGCTCCATTTTGGGTTTTGGTGGGAGCTCAAATGCCGGCTATTTTGATAGAGACGGGATATATAACCAATCCAACAGAGGGTGTTAGGCTGTTTAATTTTCGCTATGAAGATTTGATCGCAAAAGGTATCGCAGATGGAGTTGATAGCTACTTTTTGAAAAATTAATATTCGTTAGAGTATTTTTTACCTATTTTATCCATCTCATCTTTAAAAAATTTGCACCATTTTTTGAGTTTATTTTCCTCTTTGTGCGCTAAAAATATATCTACTGTTTTTTTATCGCCAACTATTTTTGGTAGTGATGATAACTCTAAATCTTCTGGTAAAGATTCCATTATGTGTATGAGATCGTTTTCAGAACAGTCTGCTTTAAAGCCACAAGAAAATTTTTCAGCTTTTTTTTCAAATAGATTATCAAGTGTCCAAAGAACCATAGGATGAGCCATGGAAGGAAATCCAGGAGTAAAGAAAAATCTATCTTCTATATAAAATCCAGGAACTCTGTTTATGACATTTGCTAAAAGTTTTGCATCTTGAGGAATTTGTGCCATCTTCACTCTGTGAGGGTAGGCATCTTGTCCAAACTCATCTTTTATGAGCTTTAGTGCTTCATCATTTGTTTCTAAAATCCCACATGTAAATGCCTTAGCAGCCACTTCTCTGGTATAATCATCTGGAGTTGAACCAATTCCACCGAAGCAAAAAAGCACACTTTTTGGATCTTTTGCTATCATCTCAAAAACTCTTTGCATCAAAGGAGGATTATCATTTATGACAAAATTTGCCTCATGCCTAAGACCTCTATCTTTTAAAGCTTTGTTTATAAATGTGAAGTGTTTATCTTCTCTCCTGCCATTTAAAAGTTCTGTTCCAATGATGACACTATAAAAATTATAATCACTCATCTAACTGCCTTTGCATCTGTTTCACTGCAACTTCAATTTCGCTTTCTCCACTTATCATGGTCAAAATATTTTTTGATTCATAAAAGTTTCTGATTTCTTCAAGCGGCTCTTCATAAACTCTCATGCGGTTTATAAATATCTCCTCTTTGTCATCATCTCCTCTAGCTCTGCCTAAGACTCGGTTTTTTGCAGTTTCAAAAGAGACTTGCACTTCTATGACTTTGGTTAATTTTATATCTTTAAAATCTTTTAACTCTCTTTCTAATTTCATCATTTGCTCAACAGATCTTGGAAAGCCATCAATCAATATAACTTTTTTTTCAGATTTTTCTATCGCTTTGATGATAGTTTCAACAGCAATTTTAACCGGTACCAACTCGCCCTTATTTATCCGTTCACTTATAATTTTGCCTAGACTGCTACCAGATTTTACCTCTTCTCTAAGTAGCTCACCGGTTGAAAAGTGAGCTATTTTATTTGGATTGTTAGAAGCTATGATGCTTGCATCTGTGGTTTTGCCGCTACCGGGGGCTCCGATTATAAGGTATAGTTTTTTCATGCTTTAACAGTTTCTCTCAGTCTAATGCCTAAATCTCTTAGTTGTGTGTTGTCCACTGCACTTGGTGCGCTTGTGAGGAGACATTGTGCTCTTTGGGTCTTTGGAAATGCTATGACATCTCTTATGCTTGCAGAGTTTGTAAGAAGCATGATGAGTCTATCAAGTCCTATTGCAAGTCCACCATGAGGAGGTGCACCAAATTTTAGAGCATCGAGTAAAAATTCAAACTTTTCATTTGCCTCTTCTTCGCTGATTCCAAGAAGTTCAAAGACCTTCTCTTGTATCTCTTTTTTATGTATCCTTATGCTTCCACCGCCTAATTCAACGCCATTTAGAACTATATCGTAAGCTATTGATTCCATCTCATCCACAGGAGCATTTAAGTCGCGAGGCATTGTAAATGGGTGATGCAGTGCTTTAACTTCTCCGCCATCAACTTCAAACATATCAAAATCAACTACCCATAAAAATTCAAATCTATCTTTTGGGATTATATCCATAAGCTCTGCTAGATAAATCCTAAATCTTCCCATGTAGTCAAGTACGATTTTCTTCTCTCCTGCTCCAAAAAATATAACATCGCCGACTTTTAATTCACTTACTTTTATGATTTCATCTAAGTCCTCTTGGCTGAAAAATTTAGTCAAAGGACCCTTGAGTCCGTCCTCTTTCATCTGAAAATATCCAAGTCCTGCGGCTCCAAATTTTCTCACATAATCCTCAAAACCCTTCATCTGCCTTTTTGAAAATATATTGTCTCCGTTTGGCACCTTAAGAGCTTTTATACGATTGTTTTTTCTATCTTTTGCGATTCCACTAAATATACCGTTTGTTGATCTGGAAAATATATCTATAACATCGATAAGTGGCAAATCATATCTAAGATCAGGCTTGTCGCTTCCATAAGTCTCCATGGCATCTTTATATTTTAGTCTTTGAAAAGGAGTCTGTACTTCGTGTCCGCAAGCTTTAAACATCTCTTTTATAAGTGCCTCTGTTACCTCTATAACATCATCTTGCGTGCAAAAGCTCATCTCCAAATCTATCTGAGTAAATTCAGGTTGTCTGTCAGCTCTTAAATCTTCATCACGAAAACATTTTGCGATTTGAAAATATCTATCAAATCCAGAACACATCAAAAGTTGTTTAAATAGTTGAGGAGATTGTGGAAGTGCAAAAAACTCTCCATTGTGAACACGACTAGGCACTAGATAGTCTCTAGCTCCCTCGGGAGTAGATTTGGTTAAAATCGGAGTCTCTACCTCTAAAAAGTCTCTACTATCAAGTAGATTTCTAGCAGCAATCGTTGCTTTGCTTCTCAGTTTAAAAGTCTCATATGATTTTTTATTTCTTAAATCTAAATATCTATACTTGAGTCTTACATCTTCACCAACACTGTTGTCTCCTATGACAAAAGGAACTGGTTCGCTGACATTTTCTACTATAAGTTCATCTACTACGATCTCAATCTTTCCAGTTTTGAGGTTTGGATTTTCAAGTCCTTCACCTCTGGCTCTCACTTTTCCTTTCGCTTTTAAGACAAACTCATCTCGGACTCTGTTTGCTATCTTATGGGCTTCTGTACTATCGGCTGGGTCGCAAACAAGCTGAACCAAGCCACTTTTGTCTCTCAAATCTATAAATATAACTCCACCATGGTCTCTGCTGTTATTACACCAACCACAAACTTCTACTACTTCACCGATATTTTTTTCACTAACTTGCGTACAATAATGACTTCTCAATTTTTATTCCTCTAGTCCAAATTTTAAGGCTAATATTTTACCTAAAAAGAGCTTCATTTCACTTTATATTAATATAATTAGTGTTAAAATAAATGCTCATACAAATAAGGATAAATATATATGTTTAGCACATCTTTGATTTCACATCTGTTTGGCAAATTTGCATCAACCAAATTTCCGACACTAATACAATATATAATCAACAAAAGCTATGCCGGTTTAATGCATGTGGATTTGAGTGATTTTCAAAAAGCCAGTAAATACAAAAGTCTTAATGCTCTTTTTACAAGAAGTTTGCTTAAACATAGAGATTTTGATAAAAGAAAAGATAGTTTTATTTATCCGTGTGACAGTTTCATAACACAATGTGGCACAGTAGAGGAAGGCACTGCTTTGCAAATAAAAGGTTTTTCATATAAAATATCTGATTTACTAAGTGATAAAATAAGTGATGAATTAAAATCAAAATTAGAGTGTGGAAAATATATAAATTTTTATTTATCACCTAAAGATTATCACCGTTATCATGTTCCTATAGATATGAGAGTCCATAAAGCCATACATATTCCGGGCAAACTATATCCTGTTAATTTTACATGGCTAAAAAAAATACCAAACCTTTTTATAGAAAATGAACGAGTCGTGCTTGAGTGTTCAAGTGAAAGTGGCAAACTTTTTTTTATGGTTTTTGTAGGTGCACTCAATGTCGGGAAAATGGATTTTGTTTTTGATGAGAGGATAAAAACAAACTCAAAAAAAGATTATATTACATACTATGAATATGGAGATGTGCTTCTAAAAAAAGGTGAAGAGTTAGGAAAATTTGAAATGGGTTCAACCATAGTAATGTTTTTTGAAAAAGATTTTGTAAATCTTACATGTCAATTTGGCAGTCATGTCAAATTTGGGGATTTAGTCGCTACGAAAGTCTAAAATACCAAATCTGTAACTTCAACATTTTTAATATCTACCTTTTAAATAGTTTTGCTTTGAACAAGCTTATAATCAATTGAAGCGGAAAAAAAATTAAAAAAACAGAGAGATGTGATTTGTAATTGTAACCGTTTTGATACCAAGTGATATTATAATTCGCTCGTAAAATTTATTTTAGGAGAGAATTATAATGAAAAAGTTGATTGGTTTATCAGTAATAGCTTCAGCTCTAGTTGGCAATTTGTTTGCTCAAACACCCGCAAAAGTTAGTTTTCAGAATATCACTATTCCAAAAACAGATGCCGCAAAGAGACTTGTTAGGGCGACAGACAAGATCACAGTAAATGGCAAATCTTATAAGATTGGTTACCATACTATACTAAGAAGTGGTCAAGTTGTAGGAGACACTATATTTGGTCTTGTGTATGATCACAATGGTAAGCCTATAAGCGAGAAAGATGGTAGTTTGATGATCTCTGACTCCAACGACTTCAGTTCTCTTCTTCCGATAGATGGTAAACTTTTTATGGTTAGCCACTTTGAAAGCAGACCAGCTGCCATCTATGTGAGCGAACTGAAACAGGATAAAAAAGGCAACCTAAAAGCTATCAGCACTAAAAATGTTGATTTTTCAAAAGACCATGGTTTATGGGTTCCATGTGCGGGAAGCAGAACTCCTTGGATGACGCACCTTGGAAGTGAAGAGTATGAGCCAAATGCTGCAAAAGTCAAACCAAATGGCAGTATAAATTCTTACTACGATGCTATGGCAGCATATTATGGTGGAGATCTCAAAAAAATCAACCCTTACTACTATGGATGGATAACAGAAGTAAGCGTAAACGGCAATGGTGATGCAAAAGCTGTAAAACACTACTCTATGGGTAGATTTTCTCACGAATTGGCTTATGTTATGCCTGATGAGAGAACAGTGTTTTTCGGAGATGACGGTACAAATACAGCTCTTTTTATGTTTATAGCTGACAATAAAGCTGATCTTACAAGCGGTAATCTTTACGCTGCCAAATGGATACAAACAAGTGCGAAAAACGGTGGAAGTGCAAAACTTAAGTGGATAAGTCTAGGACATGCAGATGATGCTAGTATCAAAAAAGTGGCAGATAAAGGTTTGAGATTTAGCGATATATTTGAATCAATCACGCCTGATGGCACTACTCCTCCCGAGGGTTTTACCTCTATCCACGCATCAGGCGGACATGAGTGGCTAAAAATCAAAAAAGGAATGGATGAAGTAGCCTCAAGACTTGAAGCAAGAAGATATGCTGCTATAAAAGGTGCAACTACTGAGTTTAGAAAAATGGAGGGTGTAACTTTCAACCCAAATAGAAATGAGATATATCTCTCTATTAGTTCAGTTGGCAAAAGCATGGAAGACAATATGAAAAAAGGCAAGCCAAACAATCATTACGATGTAGGCGGAGCAAATGATATAAGAGTTGCCTACAATCCATGTGGAGCTGTATATAAAATGAGTGATTTAAGTGAAGAGTTTGGAAGCAAATATGTACCTCACGAAATGAGCTCTATGGTTGCAGGAAGCACAAAAGGCAAAACAGACAAGTTCAATAAATGCAGCATAAATGGCTTGGCAAATCCTGATAATATCTCATATCTTAAAAACTCAAATCAGTTGATAATAGGTGAAGATACAGGAAGTGGACACCAAAATGACTACATCTGGTCATACAATCTTGACAATTCAAAACTAACAAGAATCGAAACTACTCCTTATGGAAGTGAAACAACCTCAGTCTATCACTACAACGATATAAATGGACATGGATATATCATGAGCGTTGTTCAGCACCCATATGGTGAAGGTGATAGAGTGACAAGTGAAGAAAATATGCCAAAAATGGCTAAAAATCCAAATGACAAACACGCATATACTGGCTATATCGGACCATTGCCTGTTATAAAGTAGTATTTTAAGGGAGAGTTTTCTCCCCTAAAACTTCAAAGGACAACTAGAGTATGAAAAAAATTTTAATTTTATCTGTTTTGGGTTTTGCTCTTTTTGCTGAAAATCTACAAAATCAAGTTGCATATATCACAAGTGAATGTTACACCAAAACAGTTGATAAAAACGGCATAAAACATAACCCATGTTTTGCTTGTCATATCAACTCATTTGAGCCAAACTATACAAATGATGAGTCTCTTCAGGCAAGTTATGATTTCCCCGAATATGCCACCAAAAATCACTGGAGTAATCTCTTTAAAGACAGAACAAAAGAGGTGGTTAAGATAAGCGATAAAGAGATACTGAGTTATGTTAGAGAAGATAACTATAAAAATTTATCCAAAAGATTAAAAAAGCTTCCAAAGAGTTGGGATGTGAACAAAAATGGTAAATGGGATGGATATAAGCCTGATTGTTATTATAATTTTGATAAAGATGGATTTGATAGAGATAAAAACGGTAGGCTAACAGGTTGGGTTGCTTTTAGTTATCGCCCGTTTTTGGGAACTTTTTGGCCTACAAACGGTAGCACTGATGATGTTTTGATAAGACTTCCAAAAAAGTTTTGGAAAGATAAAAACGGAAAGATAGACAGAAGAATCTATAAAGCAAACCTAAATATCCTAAAAAAACAGATGCGAGATAAAGCGGATAATTATAAAAAACATTTTATAGGTTTAGCAAGCGATACAAGAGCGATTCCTAGACTCTATCCAAAAGGAACGGAGTTTTTGCATAGTGTCAGATATATAGATATAAAAAACGGCAAAGCAGCTATGGCAAAACGGATGAAAGAGCTAAGATATGCTAAAAAAGTCTCCTATTTAAACTACTCGCAACTGAGAGTGAAAGCTGGGGATGACGAAAAAGAGGCAAACGACAATCCTGATGAACTAGAGATATATAGAGTTGGTAACTCTGAGAGAGGACTATATACTAAAAACGGCTGGTTTTATGAGGGATTTATAGAGGATAAAAGAGGTGAACTTAGACCTCAAAATTACGAAGAGACGCTGTATTGTGTGGGATGCCATAGTGGTATAGGAGCTACGACTGACTCAACTTTTGTATTTCCAAGAGCGATGGACTGGAGTTGGATGGGTGTGAAATCTCTACATGTAGAGGATAAAAACGGTGAATATGCAAACTATCTTTTGAACAATATGAGCGGAAATGAGTTTAGAGATAATGATGAAGTGATACGCAAATTTTTCACAAAAGATTTTAAGCCTAAAAAAGAGGCATTTGGCAGACTAAAAAATGATATATCCTATCTTCTTTTGCCAAGTCTTAAAAGAGCATTGATGCTGAATAAAGCTTATAAAGTTATCGTAGATGAACAAAGTTTCATATACGGTAGAGAGGGGCATGTGAAGCCTTTGGAAAATGTTTATAAAAAAGTTAAACAGGAGCAAAGTACGAAACTAAAAGTTTTGATAAAATAAGGAGTGCCGATGATAGATGTTGAAAAAAGTATAACAGATAAAATTCCACAGTTGGAGGCAACTCCAACTGTGCTTAAAAAGCTCTTTTTTGAAATCGCAAAAAGAGTTGTATGCGAAAAAGAGATAAATAGTTTTGTTAAAACCCACAAATTAGATGGTCCTTTTGCTTTTATCGAGGCTGTTTTGGAGCATTTTTCTTTTAGTTATAAAATTTCACACGATGAACTAGAAAATATACCATCAAGTGGCAGAGTTGTGATCATAGCAAATCATCCTCTAGGCGCACTTGATGCCCTCTCTTTGATAGACCTTGTCAAAAAAGTAAGAAAAGATGTGAAAATAGTCGCAAATGAAATTTTAAGCAGCGTCACTCCTTTGGATCCTATTTTGATAAAAGTAGATGTCTTCAGCGGAAAAATTTCCAAAGAGAGCATTAAGCAGATAAATGACTCCTTGAGTGCTGAGGAAGCTGTTATATTTTTTCCTTCAGGCGAAGTTTCGAGAGTTAGACCCACCGGAGTAAAGGATGTTAAGTGGCATAAGGGATTTTTAAGATTTGCCTTGAAAAATAGTGCACCAATCCTACCTGTTTTTATAAAAGCTAAGAATTCTATGCTTTTTTATACTGTCTCTTCTATCAATAAAGCCTTCTCAGCAATCCTTCTTCCAAAAGAGATGTTTAAGAAAAAGGGTGGAAGTTTGGAGTTTAAGATAGGAGAGATTATCCCATTTAAAAGTTTTTCAAATGCGAAGATTGACACTAAAACTCAAGTCAAGCTTTTCAAAAAGCATCTCTACCGTGTGGCAAAAGACAAAAAGAGTGTTTTTGAAACTCAAAAATGTATAGCCCACCCCGAAGAGAGACAACTTCTGAGAGACGAGTTGAAAAACTGTGAACTTTTAGGCAAGACCAAAGATGGAAAGGCGATATATCTTTACAAGTATGAAAAAGAGTCGTTTTTACTCAGAGAAATTGGGCGATTAAGAGAGCATACATTTAGAAAAGTAGAAGAGGGTACCGGCAAAAAAAGAGATACCGATAAATTTGATAGACATTATGAACATATTGTACTTTGGGATGATGAATTGTTAGAGGTAGTCGGATCTTATCGCATAGCTAGAGGTGAGTATGTGCTTGAAAACTTTGGTTTTGAGGGATTTTACAGCAACTCTTTGTTTAAGTTTCAGCCCGAATTTGAAAAGTATATCAATCGCTCGATAGAGCTTGGCAGAAGTTTTGTCCAGCCAAGATACTGGGGAAGTAGAGCGCTTGATTATCTTTGGCAGGGAATCGGTGCATATCTGCATAAAAATCCAGATATCAGATATATGTTTGGTCCAGTGAGTATAAGTAGTTCGATGCCAAAGGGCGCTCAGGATTTGATAATATTTTATTATGATTTATACTATGGCGATAAAAAAGAGCATATCTCTGCTTTTAATCCATTTCAAATATCCAAGCAAGGCAAAGAGGAGCTTAGAGAGATATTTGATGCATCAAATGCTCAGGAGGATTATAAGATTTTAAAAGAGCAGTTGGGTTATTATGGTGCGAGTGTACCCATCCTCTACAAACACTATACAGAGCTATGCGAGGAGGGTGGAGTTTCATTTATGGGTTTTAATATAGATGAAGAGTTTAACAACTGCGTAGATAGCTTTATATTTGTAGATATCCACAAGATAAAAGATAAAAAAAGAGAGAGATATATCCGCTAGTTTTTGGATTGGTGCAGATACTTCGCTATGCCTTGTAGTGTCTCTTTGTCGATTCCGAGTTCTGGCATTAGTCCGTAGTGCTTTATGGCATCTTTAAAAAGAGACTCTTTTTTGTTTGGATTTGATACCCAGTTTGAGAGAGATTTTATGAAGTCATCTTTTATGGGGTGCATCTTTTTGTATCTTTTAATCACTTTTGTGATGGTGGGAGCCGAGCTCTCGTCTTTTTGAGTGTGACAAGAGCCGCAGTTTCCATCAAAAATAGTCTCATAAATATCAACAGAATATGATAGTGACAGAGTTGAAAGAAAAATTAAAACTATTTTGTGCATACTTATTACCTCACCAACTAAATACCCAAATTTTTGATGCAGTGATTTCGTTCATAATCAAGGCAGATTTTTGCAGAACTAGCCATAGCTAATTCAAAAAAATCTAACGCAGAGTATGGGCGAAAGCACTGCACCCTTCGGGAAGAGTGAGAGAAGGCAACCTGAGAGCAAAAAAATCTTTGAATTAACCAGTTAGTCCTACAGCTTTTTTTACTCACATCTTACCTCCTCTCACTCTTTCAAAAGTTTGGGTATTTAGTTGGTGCGGTAATTAAATAGTGCTTTTATATCTTTGGTTAGTCTCTCTTCGCTCTGCATTCCAAGATATGTTTTATTTGCATTTCCATTTTTATCTAAAAGGATGGAGTATGGTATTTGACCTCTCCAGCCTGTTTTTGATGAGATGAAGTTTGCTAAGTCAAATGCCTCTTGTGTTGCAGGGATTACAGGATAGTTTATCTTATGGTTTGCTACAAACTTGTTTAACTCATTTGGAGTCATTTTTTGCTGTACATGTACGGCTACTATTTGAAATTTTCCTTTTAGCTCATCTTGCAATTTGACAAAACCTGGTATCTCAGCGCGACAAGGTGGACAGTTTTTACCAAAAAATGCCAGTAAAATCACTTTACCTTTGAATGTCGGGGAAAATACTCCACTATCCATAGTTTGAAGCACTATGCTTTTGCCACTGTTGTCTTTAAAATTGTAAGTTTTAATCACATCTCTAGCTTGTAAATTTATACCAAGAAATGCAATAACCAAGAAAGCCATCAACTTCTTCATCTAATAATCTCCTTTTATATTTCTCATCAGAGTATAGTATGTTTATAAATATATTTTAAACATTAAATCTAAAGTGCATAACATCACCATCTTGCACTTCGTACTCTTTTCCCTCTAGTCTCATTTTTCCAGCCTCTTTAGCGCCTTGTTCGCCTTTATTGGCTATAAAATCTTCATAGCTAATAACTTCAGCCCTTATGAAACCTTTTTCAAAGTCGTTATGAATCACTGAAGCTGATTTTGGAGCTTTCCATCCTTTTTTTATGGTCCATGCTCTTACTTCTTTAACTCCGGCTGTAAAGTAGCTGATGAGGTTTAGTTTTGCAAAAGCTGTGTGAATAATCTTGTTTAGTCCTGATTCTTTAACACCAAGTTCCTCTAAAAATTCTTGTGCTTCATCTTCTTCCAATCCAACTAGCTCTTCTTCAATCTTAGCACAAAGCACCACAACTTCTGCACCAACTTCTTTCGCGTGTTTTTTTACTATCTTAACCAGTTCGTTTTCTTCCAAAAGCGAATCTTCATCTACATTTGCGCCATATATTATGGTTTTTCCAGATAAGAATCTTAGTTCTTTGTTTAATTCTAAAAAGAGTTCATCATCTTTTTTGGCAAAATTACTTACAGGTTTTAAATCATCTAAATGTTCTTTTAATTCAAGTGCAATTTCAAGTATAGCTCTTGCCGATTTATCTGCTTTTGCTTGACGATTTAGCTTTTCAATCTTTTTATCGAGCTGCTCCACATCTGCCAGTATAAGTTCGGTTTCTATGATTTCTATGTCTCTCAAAGGATTTATATCACCCTCTACATGTACAACATTTTCATCAACAAAACATCTAACCATATGTAAAATTACTTCTACTTCTCTTATGTTTGATAAAAATTGGTTTCCCAATCCTTCGCCTTTACTAGCACCTTTTACAAGTCCTGCAATATCTACAAAATCTACTGTCGAATACTGGATTCGCTCTGGATTTACTATTTTTGCTAACTCTTTTAGTCTTTCATCCGGTACCGGCACCACTGCTTTGTTTGGCTCGATTGTGCAAAACGGATAATTTTCACTTTGGGCATTTTGTGCTTTTGTCAAAGCATTAAAAGTTGTCGATTTTCCTATATTTGGTAGCCCTACTATTCCTACGCCTAATCCCATTATTTATCTTCCTTATGAACATTGTTTTCTTTATAATAAAAATCTTTCAGCCAGTAAATGCACATCCTCACTCCTGCTCCACTAGCTCCATATTGATTGTATCCCCATGGCTTTTCAACATATGCAGGTCCTGCGATATCAAGATGTAGCCATTTGTCTTTGTACTCATCTCTTATAAAGTTGTCTAAAAATATACCGGCCGTCAAAGCTCCACCATATCTAGAGCTTGATATATTTGATATATCTGCAACAGAGCTTTTTAAGAGTTTTTTGAGATATTTATTGAAAGGCAAAGTTCCTGCTAGTTCTCCACTTTTTACGGATGATTGTTGCATTGAATTTTTTAATTCTACATTGTTTCCCATGATTCCGCTTGTATATTCACCTAAAGCTACGACACAAGCTCCTGTTAATGTTGCTAAATCGACTAAAAAGTCAGGTTTTAAATCTTGTGCAAAATCCAAACAATCAGCCAAAACCAATCTTCCCTCGGCATCTGTATTTCTTACTTCTATACTTTTTTTATTTCTAGCGATTAATACATCATCTGGTTTATAGGCATTTCCACCTATCATGTTTTCAGCTGCTCCTATGACGGAGTGTACTTCAAAAGGAAGTTTTAAAAGAGCCGCCGCTCTTATGATGTTTATGGCTGCTGCTGCTCCGCTTTTGTCCGATTTCATAGTTACCATATGTTCACTTGGCTTTAGGCTGAGTCCACCACTATCGTAAGTCAAACCTTTGCCAACAAAAACAAATCTTTTCTTAGCATTTTTTGGTTTATAACTTAAATGTATCAACCTAGGTTTTTCGCTACTAGCTCTAGATACCGCTAAAAAAGCGCCCATTTTTTCTTTTTCTAGAAATTTTTCATCACCGATAAAACACTCTAGATTTTCTATATCCTTAGTCATATTTTTTGCATAAGTTGCTAATTTTTCCGGAGTCATCTCTTTTGGAGCAGTATTTACTATATCTTTTGCATGGTTGGTTGCTTTAGCTATTATCACCGCTTCATCAACTGCTTTTTGCGTTGAGTCTAGACTAAAAGATTTACCATTGTAGTCTTCTGTAGATATTTTAATATTTTTTAAAGACAAGGACTCTTTTTTGCTTTTGTATTTATCAAAAGTATAAGCACCAAGAAGTATCCCTTCCACCAAGGCTCTTGCATTGATAGGAGGGCAATTTTTGGTATAAAGTCCGATCTTGGCACTTTTATAACTATAGTTTTTCATGCTTTGTATCGCATTTGAAACAGCTGATCTTATGTCGTCACTGTCAAATGAATCAGATGATGCATAAATAGTATCATCTTCAGGCAAAAATGCTATCTCGTCGCTCTCGCCTTTAAAACCTATTTTTTTTAATATATCAGCATTTTTTATCCATCTATGTTTTAAGTCTTTGTCTAAAACCAAAACAATTGTACAATCAGCTTGTATATCATCAATTTTTGTGTCTTTTACTTCAAAATTCATTTTTTTCTACCTTTTCCTTAATTTGTTTTTCTGTCATTATGTGAAAATAATAATATATTCCTCCACCCATCAACAGTGCTAGCGGAACCGCTAAATACCAGTGAGATTTAGCCCATCTGATAACAACCAGTATCTCCTCTCCAAAATACCAGGCAGGAATGATCGTTATAGCTGCCCAACACCAAGCACTCAAGAGATTAATAATAGCAAATTTCTTTGCACTATACCTTGTCAATCCTATAGATAACGGGATGATAGTTCTCATACCGTACATGTAGCGTTGAAAAAATATAATAGGCCAGCCTTTGTCTCTTAGGAGTATATGTGCAAGTGCAAATTTTCTTCTTTGCCCTCTGAACTTTTTGTATACATATTTTCTATTGTATCTTCCGATATAAAAATATATTTGATCACCGGTAAATCCTCCAAGACCACCTATAAAAATAGCAATAGGAAGACTCATGTCTTTCGTATGAGACATAATCCCAGCCATTATCAGCCCCATTTCACCTTCAAAAATAGCCCAAAAATATAGAACAATATAGCCATAGTGTTGCAATAAATCTATAAGATACGCTTCCAAAGTCTGACCGCTAATCTATGTCTATGATAGTTTGAGCTTGTACCATATCTTTATCTCCTCGTCCTGAGAGATTTACTATGATCACTCTGTTTTGTAGCTCATCTTTTTTCATCTTTTTAAGGTATGCCACGGCATGTGAGCTTTCAAATGCGGGGATAATTCCCTCTTTTTGACTTAGCCATACAAAAGCATCTAGTGCCTCTTTGTCAGTGATATTTTCATATCTTGCTCTTTTTAAATCTTTTAAGTAAGCATGTTCAGGTCCGATTCCAGGATAATCAAGCCCGGCAGATATAGAGTAAGCCTCCTTTATCTGCCCATCATCATCTTGAAGCAAGTAACTCATCTGACCATGTAAAACACCAGGACTTCCTTTGGCTAGTGAGCATCCATGAAGCTCAGTTTCTATGCCTTTTCCGCCTGCTTCTATGCCGATACACTCGACACTCTGTTCGTCTAAAAAGTGGCTAAATATACCCATAGCATTACTTCCGCCACCTATGCAGGCTATCACGGTATCAGGAAGTTTTCCCTCTTTTTTTAGGATTTGGGCTTTTGCTTCATATCCGATAATCGCTTGAAAATCTCGTACCATTATAGGGTAGGGGTGAGGACCTGCTACAGTGCCTATGATATAAAATGTATCTCTTGCATTTGTTACCCAATATCTTATGGCTTCGTTCATAGCGTCTTTTAGGGTTTTACTCCCGCTTTTTACTGAGTGAACCCGGGCTCCCAAAAGCTTCATACGAAAGACATTTAACTCTTGCCTTTTAACATCAACCTCACCCATAAAAACATCACACTCTAGCCCTAAAAGTGCGGCTATTGTCGCAGTTGCAACTCCATGTTGTCCAGCTCCGGTTTCTGCTATGACTTTTTTCTTGCCAAGTCTTTTAGCGAGTAATCCTTGGGCTATTGTGTTGTTTACTTTGTGAGCGCCTGTGTGATTTAGATCTTCTCTTTTAAGATAGACTCTTGCGCCTAGCTCATCCGATATATTTTTAGCAAAATATAGAGGCGAAGGGCGACCGACATACTCATTGAAGTAGTAATTTACCTCTTCCCAAAACTCTCTGTCAAATCTTACCTTTTCATACTCTTTGTCTAATTCAAGTAGTGTTGGCATGAGAGTTTCCGGTACATATCTGCCGCCAAATTTTCCAAAATGACCATTGCTGTCTGGATCAAATGTCGATGCTTTGGGTATATACATCACTCAATCTCCAAAACAGAGTAAACAGGTGTGATTTTTTTGATATCTTTATCTCCATTTAAAAATTTTAAATTTATAACAAAGCAGGCTTCCACGCACTCTGCTCCGGCTTTATTTATAAGAGTAACTGCTGCTTTTGCTGTTCCTCCCGTGGCTATCAAGTCGTCTATCAGTAGAACTTTTGGTTTCTCTTTGTCGCATTTGAAAGCATCTATGTGGATCTCTACCTCATCTACACCATACTCTAGAGAGTATTTTTCACTGATGGTGGTATATGGAAGTTTTCCAGGCTTTCTTATCGGAACAAATTTAACCCCTAGCATCGTAGCAAGAGAAGCACCAAATATAAAACCTCGACTCTCAATTCCTGCTATATAGTCTATATTTTGCCCTTTATATCTGTCTTTTAAATGATCCATCAAGAGTGCATATGCTTTCTCATTTCCCAAAAGGGTAGTTATATCTTTAAAGCCGATTCCTGGTTTTGGAAAGTCTTCCACTGTTCTTATAGAATTTAGCAAAAAATTCCTATCTTCTGCATTTAATGTTTTCATAATTTTTCCTGATTATTTAAAAAGTTTTACTTTAGCGTAAACTAAAAAAGCTGTGATTCCTAAAACCACCGAATATGCAATGATATCTCCCATTATAAAAGTGCCTCTATCTTTCCCTTTAGATCTTTTATCTCTTGTCTTAGTTTTTCATTTTCCATTCTGTATTGTGAGTTTCTTGTTCTTAGAGATTTTAAGTCATTTTTGATTTTGTTTAACTCATCGCTTAGTATATCTATGTTTCCTAGAGATCTTTGAAGCTGTATTTGGTACTTTCTTATGACGATTTCTGCATCTCCAAGAGTATCTTTGATGACGATGCCACCTTGTCTCTCTTTTCTAAGAAGCGTACGATAATAAAATACCATCACTATCAAGTAAACACTAAAAGATAGAAGTATGGTTGTGATAAGCCAATCTGTCATGCTATCTCTATTTTTGCCACTCTTTGTGCATGTCTTCCGCCTTCAAACTCTGTTTTACACCAGCCTTCTAGTATGGACTCTACAACTCCTAGACCAACAACTCTCTCTCCGAAACACAATACATTTGCATCATTGTGAGCTCTTGCCATTATAGCAGTGTAAGCATCGTGACATAGCGCTGCTCTTATACCTTTGTGTTTGTTTGCTGCCAAACTCATGCCTATCCCAGTTCCGCAAATGAGTATCCCCTGTGTTCCTTCGTTTGCTAGAACTTCATAGCTAAGCTTATGTGCAAAATCAGGATAATCAACCCTAGTGTTATCTTTTGGTCCTAAGTCCATAACTTCATGCCCCATATCTTCAAGCAGTTTGATGACACTTGGTTTGATATTTACTCCAGCATGGTCAGTCGCAATAAAAAATTTCAAGTAATTTCTCCTGTTATTGTTTGTTTGGATTATACCATAAGGAAGTTTAAAAATAAAATACTATATCATATCGAAAAAATTAGGAGTGATTTATATGAATTTGATGGTATTTGGAGCACCAGGGGCTGGAAAAGGTACTCAAGCAAAGTTTTTGGT
>JALSKH010000076.1 GCA_026988975.1 Campylobacteraceae bacterium | reverse complement strand
TATTGAGTCTTTTACCCAGCCCGGCAAGGCAACACAGGTAGGAGAAGTGACAAAAAAACAAAAAGAGATCTATGAGGCTTTGGGGGTGGAGGTTATTTCATAGGTATAATTGGACGGGAATGTAGGTACATAACAACAAAGAAAAACAGAGGAACAGGCATAGGACTATATATGTCAAAAACCATAATAGAGGAGAATTTTGGCGGAAAACTATATGCCAAAAACGGTAAAGAAGGTGCTATTTTTGTGATGGAATTTACAGTATAAAAAACTCTTTTGGATTTTTTAAAATTGCAGAATGCTCTGCGGCTGCTTCATCCATGGTGTTGTATCTTTCATTAAACCTTGGACAATCATAGCATACCTCATCCTCGAGTATCTCAAAAACCATAGTTTCGTACACTTTTTTTTCATCATCTCCTTCAAACCAAGAGTGACGAACATTCATACTGATTGTAGAAACCAAAAATTTTCTTCCATCTATTTCGAGTATATTTTTCAATTCAAGTTGGCGCATAAAAATCCTTTTGATAATTATAGCAAAATTTAAAAAATCTGGCTATAATCACGCAGAGGTAATTATTTATGAACAGACATGCAACTTTAGATATTTTAAAAAATAAAAGCGTTCTATATGCCGAAGATGAACAAGGCATACGCAAAAATATAACCGAAATACTAGAAATCATCTTCCAAAAAGTAACGGCAGTTGATGATGGATTAAAAGCATTAGATGAGTTTCAAGCAACTAGTTATGATATGCTCATTTTTGACATCTCCATGCCAAACTTAGATGGCATAGAAGCGATAAAAAGCATCCGAAAGATAAATAAAAAAATCCCTATAATCATACTCTCTGCTCATACAGAACAGGAGTATTTATGGAAGGCTATCGAATTAAAAATCACAAAATACCTAAAAAAGCCATACAACAGAAAAACTCTGACATCTGCCCTAGAAGTGGCTGCTTTAGAGCTTGTGGACTATAATCTTGATATAAAATTAACCAAAGATTATACATATAGTCCATCTACAAAGACTATTTACAACACAAAATATTTCACCAAACTATCAAAAAATGAGAGTAAATTTTTAGAGTACCTCATCAAAAATAAAAATAAAATTGTAACATTTGACAATATCTATAGTTATGTGTGGGGATATGAAATTCCGAGCAAAGACGCCTTGAAGTTTTTAGTAAAAGAGTTAAGAAAAAAAATCGGAAAAGATTTGATAAAAAATGTATATGGCGTAGGTTATATGTTGGAAATAGAGAAAATTGCTAAGTAAACTTCCCAAGATCAATCTCAAAATCATAGCTATCTTGTTTCTTGTTTTTTATATATTGATCGAGTATCTATCATATAATTTTTTCAAGCAATTAATCATAAATGATGCAAAAAGAGAGACTGTTTCTATACTAAATACTGTAAATGCAGTTAGAAATTATGTCGAAAATGTTCAAAAACCTGTTATTTACAGGCTTAAAAAAGAGAAAAAACTCTACCACGATTTTTTTGACCCAAAAATTATGTCCTCTTCATATATAACTAGAAGCATACTACAAAGATATACTAAGCAGACACTCTCAACACAAAAAACAGCATACAAATATAAACTAGCAGCAACCAATCCACTAAACCCACTTAACAAAGCAGATAAGTTTGAAACTAAGATTTTAAATAGATTTAGACATAACAAAATCCATGAATTTTCAACTATCATAGATGAAGATGGAAAGAGCTATTTTTTCACTGCAATTCCCATAGAGAGAAATAAAAAATCATGCTTAACCTGCCATAGTTTGCCAAAGATTGCACCAAAAGAGATGGTACAACTATATGGTAGCAAAAGTGGATTTCACGAGAAAGTTGGAGATTTAAGAGCTATGATATCTCTAAAAGTTCCTGTTGAAAACATAGTTAAACTTCATATCAGAGATTTTATACTAGGAAGTTTGGCAGTTTTGATTGTTTTGATTGTTTTTTTTATATTTATCTATTTGATATACAAAAAAGAGATGCAAATCAAAGATGAAAAACTAAGAAGAGAGAAGTTATTAGAAGATATAAATAAAAAATTAGAGATAAAAATCAAAAAAGAAGTTTCACTCAAACTTGCAAAACAAGAGGAGATATATGAAAAAGAGAGGCTTCTAGCCCATCAAAACAGACTAGCCACAATGGGAGAGATGATAGGCAATATTGCTCACCAATGGAGACAACCATTGACGCAAATATCTTCAATCCTTATAAATATAGATTTTACATTTCATAATAAAACACTAACTTCAAAAAATTTAATGGAAAAAATCGATGAAGCAGATGAGCAGATAACATTTATGTCAAATACGATAGATGACTTTAGAAACTTCTTCTCTTGCGGAAAAAGCAAAGAAAAGTACAATATCTCTGTGCCAATAGAAAAAACAAAAAGACTCTTAAAAGGATCACTAAAAAAATACAGAATTACACTTAATATAGACATAAAAGATGATTTTACACTAAATGGCTACCCAAATGAGATAGCTCAAGCACTGCTAAATATCATAAGTAATGCAAAAGATATACTCATGGAAAGGCAAATAGATAATCCAACGATAAATATAACAGCATTCTCCACAAAAGATACAAATATCATAACCATAGAAGATAATGCCGGAGGAATCAAAACCACCCCGATAGATAAGATTTTTGAGCCCTATTTTAGTACCAAACATGCAAGTGTTGGTACAGGCATCGGACTATATATGACCAAAATGATAATCGAAAAAAATAATAACGCCATCATATGTGTAGATAATACACACCTTGGTGCGATTTTTACTATAAAATTTTAAAAAATCTTTTATCTCCCTTTTTTCTCCCTTTTTTACTATATAATTTTTGTCTATACAAATCAAAAGGAGAAAATATGAAGAAAATGACAAGCGGTTTAATCGTAACAGCTCTTATCAGCGTTTCTGCGATGGCTTTGACAGTTCCTGCAAATC
>JALSKH010000075.1 GCA_026988975.1 Campylobacteraceae bacterium | reverse complement strand
GAAGATTTAGATTTTTTTACATATGAAGATAGTTTTGATAAGAAAGAAATTTTTCGGTATTTGCAAAACTTTAAAAATAGTGAAATTCTCAATCAAACTGATGAGCAGATTGACTTGCTGCTAGATGCAAAGTCAACAAAAGCTGATTTATATTCATCTCTCCCTGCAAATAAACGGAATAAAAATTGCTTTACTATTTGCACTCACATGCAAATAAAAGGGAAAAAATGGGATCAATTCAAGAGCAAGCTATATCTACATATGAAAAAAATATGTCACTTTTTTCTAAGAAACACCCTGAACTTTATAAAAAATTAAATCTATTTGACACAGCTATACAAAATGGACAATACAAAGAAAGATATATACTAGAGTATAAACCACAAGGATATTTTGATGTATTAGATAGTGTTTCGAACCAATGGCTATATGGAGACTCAAGCATAACTCAAGCGATAAACCTCTCAAAAGAGATGAACTTTAGAAAAGATATAGGCACCATAGAAACTTTCTACGACTACTCTTTTGATGAAAAGTCAGTAGAGTTTGCCAAAGATGCTGATCCGACGCTATCACAATTTATTCTTACTGCTCCCATCGTCTCTTATGTAAAAAAAGTGATAGATAAAACAACTAGCATGAAAAAGATATACAAATTTATATTTTTTGGGACTGGGCTTGGTCTTCATATGCAAAAGATACATGAAAAAATCAACTCTTTTATGTATCTTATCATAGAAGATAATCTTGAGCTTTTCAGACTATCTCTATTTGTAACAGACTACTCAGAAATTGGACAAGATAGCGAGCTTTACTTTTGCGTTATGTCGGATAATGCTGAGTTAAAAGCTAATTTTGACAAGTTTTATCACAACAGCTTTATCAGAAACAATTATATAAAATATGCCCTCTTTTATCCTGATTATAGAGATAAAATATCAAGAATACAAAACTATATAGTAACACAAACAAGTAACACTTACCTACATGATAAACTTCTTTTAAAAAGTACGAAAGCCATAGAGAGCGTGCAAAAAAAATTCAACTTTTTAGATATATCGACTCACTATGGAAAAACAAATATCTTCTCAAAAAAGCCTGTTATACTTGTAGCTGCGGGTCCATCACTAAACCATGAAATTGAATGGCTAAAGAAAAATGCACCTTTTGCTATAGTTATTGCTCTTTTTATGACATCCCATATACTTGAAAAACATGGCATCAAGCCAGATATCATTGTCCATATAGACGAAAACCGCTCTCCCGTCACAAATACACTAGAAAAAATGAGTGATATGCACTTTTTTGACGATTCTATATTTATCCTCGCACCAAGTGTTGAGATAGATCTTTTTCTCTCCATAACACAAAAGAAAAATATCTTCCTTATAGAAGATCGAACTAGATATAGATTTACCAAAGGATTTTTAGAGGGATTTAGTGTAGGAGAAATAACTTATGCTTTGGCTCTGCTGTTTGGCACAAAAACGCTATGTCTTTTAGGTTTAGATTTGGCGCTTGACCCTCAAACAAAAAAAACTCACGCACAAGGTCATTCAAGTGCAAATAGTAGCTCAAATATCAAAGATGCAACTTCAAGCGACACTGTTTCATTAAGGGATAGTGAATTTCATGTAAAGGGCAATTTCTTGGAGAAAGTTCCAACTCTTCCCCTGTTTGAGATGTCTATTCACATGGTAAACAGTTTTACAAAAAGATTCAGAAAAGAGTACCAAGATGTATTTAATCTTAACAATGGAGCTTTTTTTACTGACACCATACCTGCTAAAAGCTCAAGCATTGACTTCTCCTCATTTGGTATAGATACTCACAAGAGAGGTGATATATATACTTTTTTCCAGGACAACTCATCATCGAAAATGGAATCAAATGAAAAAAAAGCCTTTGCCGATAGAGTGGAAGATGCAAAAAACAAGAGGGAATTGATACTCAAATTTGACTCCACAAGATACCCATCGATGGGACAGTTTCAAGATGCCTTTGTCAATCTAGCAAGCACTCTCATAGTGTCTCCACAGGAAAATGCCAAAGAATTATCTGAGATTTATATCATATTTTTAGAAAATGTCGGTGGTTATATAGGAGATTTTTTCAACACTGTAAATCTACCAAACCCAAAAAGGCATATAAAAAGATTTCAAAAGATCATATCTAAACAGTTTCTAAAAATCTTAGATAAATACTCCAAATGTCTGGAAGAAGATTTTAGCTAGCCAAAGTTTTGGCTAGCTAAATAAAAATCTATCTAATCCTACTGAAGTAGTCTTAGAACATTTTGCTGAACAGCATTCGCTTGACTCATCGCATAACTTCCTGATTGTGCAAGGATATTATACTTGGAAAAGTTCGCTGATTCAGCTGCAAAATCCACATCCATTATCGTCGATTTCGCAGCTGTAACATTTACTTGAGTTACAGAGATATTTCTAACTGTGGACTCTAGTTGATTTTGGACAGAACCTATTTTTGATCTAGTTGTATCTACATCTCGCAAAGCGTATTGAGATATTATGATAGCTTTTTCAGCACCTGCTTTAGTTGTCACATCAACCGTTCCTAGGTTGTTCGTTGTACCAGCAGTTGCAGTTGCACTAAGACCTGTTCCACCTGTCGAAGACACTGTAAATGTACCTGCTGCATCCAATCTAACAGAAAAGTTGCCGCTACCTGCTGTAGTTTCTATGGCACTTGCATGTATGCCTGCGCCCTTGGTTTGTGACTCTGCATTGAAAGCATCAACAATAGCTTGAGCATTTTGCAATGAAGTGTTTCCTGTAGCATTTGTGACAGTAATAGAAACTTCAACTCCAGCAGCACTAGTAACAGTAATCGCATGGGAGGTTCCACCTGTTGTGCCTATAGCTGTTGCACCATCATCAAGCGCAAACTTACCTACATTAGCTGTCTGTGTGTTGTCTATGCTGATATTAACAGTTTCACCACTATATGCACCAACATGAAAGCTTTTGTTTTGATATCCACCAT
>JALSKH010000074.1 GCA_026988975.1 Campylobacteraceae bacterium | reverse complement strand
CTGCCACCACATTCGATGCTTCGACATAGCTCTCTATTTTATTACCATCACGTTTATATGTGTAGTAAAGTTCACCTTCATGTTCTATAGGTGTATCTTCAGTTCGCTTCTCTCCATCTTTTACATAATTTATCACATGGAATGTTTGCTTTTCTACATTTGAAGCAGCCATATAATCCACCATATCAAACTCTCCACTACTCTTGAACTCCATTTCTTTATTCTTGCCAGCATCTTCTGGTCCACAGCCTTGAAAAAAGAGCATCCCTCCTAAAATGAGGGGTGTTAATAGTTTTACTTTCATTATTTTCCTTTTTATATATCTTATTTTAATCTATGTTGACTATTACCACACTAACTAAACACCCAAATTTTTGATGCTGTGATTTCGTTCATAATCAAAGCAGATTTTTGAAGGACTCACCTTAGCGAATTCGAGAAAATCTAACACAGAGTATGAGCGAAAGCACTGCACCCTTCGGGAAGAGCGAGAGAAGGCAATCTGCAAGCAAAAAAATCTTTGCACCCCAAGGGCATTTCCTCTGGGCAATTAACCAGTTAGTCCTACAGCTTTTTTTACTCACATATTACCTCCTCTCACTCTTTCAAAAGTTTGGGTGTTTAGTTCGTGCGGTAATAACCATTTATTATAAGCGTATTTAGATAAAGTGCTACTTAGTCAATAGTACTTGATTGTCTCCGAGTGCTCTAATTTCTTTTTAAACTCTACAGTCTCTTGTAACATTTGATCGAGCTCTGATGTGAGGGCATCTTCCTTTTTTTTCTTTGCCTCTGCTTTTTGTTTGGCTGCTAATGCTGCTTTTTTCTCTGCTTCATGCTTTTCTACCAATTTTTTCTTGCGTGCTTTTTCTTTGGCTACTAAACGTTTTTGTTCTTCTATTCGTTTTTGTTCTGCTTTTAGCGCTTGTTCTTTTTTATGTTTTTCTTCTTCCAGCCTCTTTTTTTCTTCTCTTTTTGTTTTCAAGAGTAATTGTTCTTTCTCTTTAAATAGACGTTTTTGCTCTGCGTTCAGAGCTTTTTCTTTTTTACGTTTCTCTTTTTCTATTCTCTCTTTTTTCTGCTTTTTTGCTTCCAAGTGTAACGTTTCTTTAGCTTTTTCTCTCTCTTTGAGTAGACGTTTTTGCTCTTCTAGTTTTTTTCTCTCTTTTTCCAATTGCCTTCTTTCTTCTTCGAGCTCTCTTTTTTTTGCAGCCAAACTATTTTTCTCAAGCTCTCTTTTTCTATCAAGTTGTTTTTGCTTTGCTTTTATTTCTTTTCTCTTGTTTTCAATATCTGCTTTTTTCTCCCTAGTCGACCTCTTTTTTAGCAAAATATTCTCTTGTTTTTGCTCTACAATCTTCTTTGGCTTGCTTTTAGTAATTTGTTGCACCGATGTTTCAGGGAGTTGATTATTCAGATAATCAAGCACTTTGGAAAAGTCAACCTCTTTCATCTTTATATTGTCATTTTTATATCTCTTCCTTTCGTAAATGACTGTATCCAAATTGTATCTCTTTTGATACATCTTCTGTAAACGTTTGAGATACTTTTTACTTCTAGCGCTATGCAATACAAATGTATCATCATCCAGCCATCTAGGATGCCCTTTATTAAGTATCGCTATCATATACAAATTATAAATTGGCTTCATACTCGAAAAGAAAGAAGGTTTTTCGACAACTTTAGCCAAAAAATATCTCTGTAGCTTGACTTTGTCATCTTTGTGCTCTATGCTCTTCTCTAGATGAATGAGACCCCTTTGTAGATTTTTGATATCTTTCTTTGTTTTTACTTCTGCCAAATGCACACGCTCTATTGGCACATGTTTACTCTCTTGTTTTGTGATATTTTTTTTCTCTACTTTTTTCTCTTCTTTTTTAGGCTCGTTTTTCTTCTTTTTTGCTGCTGCTGGCATATGTGCAGAGATATACTCTATTAATGCATCATAATCAATATTCTGAAGTGGCAATGGTTCTTTCTTATACTGTGAGTTCCCATAAATAGTTGTTTCAATCTTGTATTTTTTTTTGTATATGTTTTGTAAACGTTTCAAATAGGTCTTATTTGAAGAGGTATGGAATATAAATTTACCATTTTCAAGCCATGCGGGTTTTCCTTTATGTAGTATAGAGGTTAAATAGAGATTATAAATAGGCTCCTTGCTTGAAAAAAATGAAGGTTTTTCTACTTTTTTGGCAAGAATATATTTTTTTGCCTTGATACTTTTCAGCTCTTCTTTTTTTTGATTCTCTAAATAACGTAATCCTTTTTGGGTATTTTTTATATTTGATTTTGTAGCTATTTTAGCTGGCACTACTATTAAATTTTTATCTATATTTTCAGTTCTTTTTTGAGTTTTTTGTTCAGTGCTTTGCTGTTTATTTGCAAAATATAAAGAAATACGGCTATTCATCTCTTCTTTTAAATTATCAAAGCTAATATTCCTAAGCTTAAATTCATCTTTACGAAAATTTTTATTTTCATGTAAAGTTAAATCTATTTTGTATCTTTTTACATAAATTTTTTTCAATCGTTTTAGATAGTTTTTATTTGAAGAAGTATGAAAAATAAATCTATCATCTTCCAGCCAATAGGGACGGGCATTCTGCAAAAATCCTGCCAAATAAAGTGTATAAATGGCATCATAACTCCCAAAAAGAGAAGGTTTTTTCACTTCTTGTGCCAAATAATATTTTTTTAACTTTACTGTTTGTATATCTTTACCCTCTTGCTCTGCGAGATAAGATAGACCTTTATTAATTTGGTTTATGTTTTTGATAGATGTGATATCTACATTTGCTTGCAATCCCATACACAACACTAAAAAAACAATGACTATTTTATCTCTCATTTTCAACCTTTTATACTTTATGATCCAACTTTGACTCTATATTTGTGTGCTCTATAATAAATCTCTCCAAATGTATCATCCCTGATAATCCTGTAGCTAATACCATCATAGGTTACCACATCAAAATCTCCATCTTTGTTAAGGTTCAATGGATG
>JALSKH010000073.1 GCA_026988975.1 Campylobacteraceae bacterium | reverse complement strand
CTAAATCAGGGGTGGAATAGACTAAATTCACAGTCTCTGTGTTTTGTTAGCAACTTATGCAGCTACTCCATACTTTCTAATATCTACTTCCACACCATTTTTAACTATATCTCTTGCTTTTTTTAGCAACTTTTTTGTAGTAATTTCATCAATATACTTTTCTCCGCAATTATCACAAATTTGAGCTGGAACTTCTTTAAATACAATTGTAGAATAATTTTTTTCTAAAGTAACTGTTGTCGTTCCTGATTTTGTTTCCCCATGTTTACAAATTACACATTTCATCTTCTAATCCTTTTTTTAAAGTCACTGCTCCACTTCTCTTTATCTGGGTAGTATGCAGTAATAATTATTGTTTCATTAGCTTCTTGAATTGTTGCAAAAACTACATGAATAGGTTTATTGTTACAATATTTTAAAGTTAAATATGAAGGATATGGCTTATCATCAAGATAACTTTCAATGATTTCTCCATTTTCTATAGCATCCTCAACATCTTCTTCAAAAATATCTCTTTCAAACATTCTAGCAATAGCATGTTCTCTATAAATATATTTCAAATCAACCTCAATTTTTAAGTTTTTACGAGTATATTATACCTAAATTTTTTCTTTTTTGAAATCGATGATACAATAAAATATTTGTCTAATTTTGCTAACGCCGAGTTCAGCACCATTTAAGCCAGATTTCAGAAAACACCTACGGTGCATTCTGAAATCTGGCTTAAATGGTGCTGAACTCGGCGTTGCTCGTTCCCGCGAAGCGGGGACGAGCAACTATTTATTGATGCACTTATCCTATCACTATGCGGTTTAAAGTACTATTTTTTGGTCTTTTATTGTATGTTTATCACCATAAATTGCAATAAAAATACAATTTAATATAAACTTTATACCTGATTTCGTGATAAAACCACAGTTAAGTCTTTATACACAAGGGATCAGTTTGACCCCTTGTAGCTTTTTTGTATTACTCTTCTACTTGCTCTACATCGTAGAGTATATCATCCCATGGGTGTCTGTACATTGGCATATTTAAGCGTTTTTCGTCTAGTATGTGACCGATGAAGCCTATACATCTTCCTAGTATAAAGAAAGCGTTTAAGGCACCAGCTTCTATGAATGTGCCGATTTCTACATCGTCATATCCTAGCTCTTTCCACATGTCAACCATCAAAACACCGATAGTTCCATCTACATTTAGGATTAAGTTATCTTTTTTGCTTGTTGTTAATTTTTCAACTTCCAAAGCATAATCCAAGATTGGGTGAGATGGGAAAAACTCATTTACATACTTTTTGAGTCCAACTATTCTTAAATCAGGATTTCTTACTGATTTAATCCTATGTCCGATGCCAGGAATCGGAATACCTTGCTTTTTCATATATGATAAAAACTCTTTTGGGGAGAGATTGTTATCGTATCCATATTTGAAGTATTTTGCGGCTCCATCTATCGCTCCGCCAAATCTAGGTCCTATAGTTAAAAGTCCTGCTATCAAGGAGCTGACCACATCTTTTCCTGCTCTTGCTGTTACTTTGGCATTGTGAGCACCACTGACTGCGGGACCATGATCTGCTACAGTTTTTAAAACTGTCTCTATAAACTCAACTGCCCACTTTGGATATCTTCTTTTGAACCATAGCAAACTCATAACATCACCAAGTGAATAGCCTGTATCCGGAGTTGCGACTTGAGATATAGGGATACCGCAATATGTCGCCTCTTCACCTCTGTCATCACTGATAGTACAGATAAAATTTCTAGCTTTTCTATTTTTTGGTATCGGTTTAACTTCTGGCTCGACTATCGGCTCAATAACACCTTTACTTAGTAAATCTTCATATACTTTATGTATGGTTGCCGGAATTTCGTTAAAAGAGTCAGGCACATAGAAACCAGCCTCTTTCATGGCTATATTTTTTGCTTCTGCTGTTTCTCTATCAGCATTTGCACTAGCTCCTGCGTGTCCAAACTGAACTCCACTTTTGAAGTGTTTTGCGATAGTTCCTATACACCATGAGATGATAGGTTTTTTTATCTTTCCGCTTTTTACTGCCTCTATGACTTTATACTCTTCAACTCCACCGACTTCGCCTAGTAAAATCATATATTTTACATCAGGGTTGCTTTCCATTCTCAAAAGATTATCTATAAAAACAGAACCTACAAATCTATCTCCACCTATAGCTACACCCTCTGCTATACCATCTGCATTTAGTGCTATGATATTTGACATTTCATTGAAAAGTCCGCCACTTCTTGTGACTAAACCACAACTTCCACATCTATTTAGCTTTGATTTTACGATATTTTCTATCGTTCCGCCGATATTTGCTATCTTAAAAGCTCCTGGAGCAATGGCACCTACAGTCGCAGGCCCTATGACTGTTACGCCTTTATCTCTAGCAGCCTGATTCATAGTTCTTGCGCGTCTCTCGGGAATTCCCTCTGCTGTTACCATTATGGTCTTAAACTGCCCATCTAACTCTATCGCTTCCATGACAACATCATAAGCTGTTCTAAATGATCCAAAGTTCAAAAGCACATCAGCATTTTTATGTTCACTCACTGCCTCACTGGTACTTCTATAAAGAGGTATCATCACCTCTTCGCTACCCCAGAAAAATTTATCAAATTTAGCCGTACTCGTTGGGGCTACGATGGCAGCGATTGATGGAGTAACTCTACCTATCGTATAGTCATAATCCAACATTCTTTGAATCGCACTTCTATTGTTGTTCCAAAATATCGCTTGTGTATCTTTTGTAAATAACTTACTCATAACTACTCTCCATTCTCTAAAGACATTCTTACTATATCTGTTACATGAGTCTCAGGCCCATAAACTTCCATATACAATCCCAATCTATCTGCAGCCTCTTTTATATCTTTCAAGCCTTTTTCATAGTTAGGTCCACCACGACGCACATAAATCTTGACTCCCACATTTTTGAGCTTATCCGCATACTCCTCTAATGACTGAATGATACCTGTAAAAGTCTTGGCAACATCGGTAAAGTTAGCGATTGCACCACCGATAATCAAAATCTTACCTCTACCTTTTGGATCTTTAAATCTAGTCATCAAATCAAATATAGTATCTGCGTAAAATTTTGTCTCACCCGTAGTTGGACCTCCGCTATACTCTCCATAATTTGCAAGTTCTGCTACATTTCCGCTTAGATCTGCGATAGTATCAGCAAAAACAACGCTGGCTCCACCGCCTGCAACCATAGTCCAAATTCTTCCCATCGGATTTAAGATAGTAAGTTTCAAAGATGCTCCGCTCTTCGCATCAGCATCACTTATAGCTTTCTCTTCAGCAGATTGATCTTCCATCCCAAAAGCAGTCGGATACTCTATATCTCCCCACTCCTCTTCCATAAGATAACCTGCTGTATCATCAAGTCTCGCCACCAAATCAAGTATAGCCATCTCGTTATTGTCAAGCATAACCAATGGATTTATCTCAAGATATGCAAAATTTAAATCTCTGTAAAATCTAAAAAAATCTATAGCAAAAGATACAAAAGCCTCTTTTTTATCGGCCGGTAAATCTGTTGGAGCATTTGCTTTGACCATATGGTCTATATTTGCATCTTGCATGTTAATTGGAATCACAACTTCAGTCACTTTGCTTTCCCAGCCATCTTCTATCTCCATGCCACCCTCTGTGGACATGTAAAGAACATCATCTTCACCCACAGTTGTAGCAGATATGTAGTACTCCTGCTCTTCAGAGTGTGGAGTAAAAGGTTCAACTATAAAATGTGTAAGAGTTCCATGTTGTCCGCTCAATAGTGTAATAGGGTGCGAAATCTTATCGTCAATCCACTTTGCTGCCACTTCCAAAGATACATCGCCTGGCTTCTTATCTTTAAAAAGCACAAGGTCATTTTTACCTCTCTTACCAAAGAGCATATCCGGTTTCGCTACCAATGGCTCCTGTTTTAGCCACTCAAAACCATGTTCTTCAGCTTTTTTCTTTAATTCATCTCCGCTACTTACAAGCACAGATTTAAAACCATAATGAAACCCACTAAAGTACTTTTCCCAATGTTTTGAAAAGAGTGCTTTCCCATCATATTCACGAATCGCTCTTTGAGCCATGGCAAATCCTTTTATAAACCTTAAATTTTTTTATTACTAAAAATATCTAATATTATAACAAATATAAGCTTAAAAAAAATCATTTTTAAACCTTTTTGAATACAAGAGCCGTTTTATCTAAATCACCAAACATAGATATATCTATCTTTTTCACAAGCGTAAAGCCATCAAGCCCTTCAAATAGTTCAATGGGGTGATAAAATTGTAGAATTTTATTTGAGTATTTTTTGTATAATTCTCTATTTTTTTCAAATAGAGTCATATTTGTTTGGAGCACTTGACCGTCAAAATCAGCTTCGATTGCCAAAAATTGCTCACTATTTTCTTTGATAAGTAACCCATCCGCAACCTCTTGAAAGCCATTTTGAGTATTTATATCGGCTATAAAATAGGCATCTTTTTCAAGAACTTTTGAGACTTCTTTAAAAAATACAATGAGCTCTTTTTGAGTCATATAATTTAAAACATCTCCGATAGCAGTAGCACAATCAAAAGATGTTTTTAACTCCCCTAGTTCCATATTGCGAGCATCAACACCTAGAGAAGTGGAGATACGCACCATCTCCTGACTTCTATCTATACCAATAGCTTGATAATTTTCTCTCTGTAACAGTTGCAAAAATTTTCCATTTCCACAACCTATATCTAAGATTTTCTCTACATGTAGAGTTTTTATAACACTGATATACTCCTCATAAAGCTCTTCATACTCTTCATAAAAACCGATCAGAGGCTCTATTTTTGCATAAAGGTCAAGTGCATTCACTATTTTACAGCAATCGCTTCTATCTCAATACCGACATTTAGTGGTAGCGTTTTTACGGCTACTGTAGAGCGAGCTGGTTTATGGTCACCAAAAAAGCTTGCATAGACTTCATTTACCACTGCAAAATCTTCCATATTTGCTAAAAATATCGTAGTTTTCACCACTTTGGACAGTGAACTTCCTGCCTCATTCAAAACTTCACCCAAGTTGGTCAAAACCTGTTTTGTCTGCGCTTTTACATCTGCTTCAACCAAGCTTCCATCAGCTCTCAAAGCTATCTGACCAGAAGTAAATATCATATCTCCCAAATCTATGGCTTGCGAATATGGTCCTATCGCGGAGGGAGCATTTTTTGTTGCAATATATCTCATAATCAATCCTTAAAATTTTTCTATAACTTTATCAAAAATTTTCTTTAAATCTTCTACTTCTTGAAGTTTACATCTCTCATTTAGAGCATGAATTCGGTCATTTATGACTCCTAGTTCGACACTTTTTACCCCATATTGAGCAAAGAGTCTAGCATCACTTGTTCCTCCGCTGGTTGTAAGTTTTGGTTCATTGCCCGTTACTTCTTTTGTTGAATTTTTAAGTACATTGACGATTTTAGAGTCTCTTTGCGTCACAAATGGCTTGGCTCCTTGAAAAAGGGTCAATTTAAAATCCAAATTTTCAAAGAGTTTTTTTATGTATTTTTCTATATCTTCTTTGCTGGTTTTGGTGGAGTTTCGCACATTAAACATCAGCTTCAAAGTGCTTGGAGTCACATTTGTAACCTCCATGCCAGATCTTATATCGGTTATAACAAGTTGACTTGGAGCAAAATTTTCATCCCCACTATCAAAGTTATGACCTGCGAGCTTATCTAGCAGTGGGGCAATCAGATTTATAGGATTGATAGATTTTTCAGGATATGCGGCATGTCCCTGCTTTCCAAAAAGTTCTATGATACCGTTGATCGAACCTCTTCTGCCTATCTTAATAGCATCTCCAAAAATTCTCTCACTTGTAGGCTCTGCGACTATCGCAAAATCTGGTAAAAAATTCTCATTTTTCATCTGTTTTAAAACTTCAATAGTACCATTTAATCCATCACCCTCTTCATCGCTAGTCAGCACTATACTTAGGGTACCATTAAATTTTTGTGCATCTTTACAGGCTTGCAAAAATGCACAAACGCCGCTCTTCATATCTTGCGTCCCTCTTGCATAGATATATCCATCTTTAAGCACGGGCTCAAAAGGATCACTATCCCAACCAGCCCCAGGTGGTACAACATCTATATGTCCAGCAAAACAGAGGTGCTCTCCATCTCCAAATTTTTTATATAAAAGTAGATTTTTTGTCTCATTTACATCCACTCTTTTGTATATAAATTTATCCATATACTTCTGTATAAACTCAAAAGCTCCTGCATCGTTTGGGGTTATAGAATTGTAACTCAATAATTTTAAAAATAGTTCTTTTGTTTGCATATGTTATCTTTGTAGTAGTGTTGGTGAAGGCTCTCCTAAATAAAAACCTTGAAATTCGTCTATTCCTAGATTCTTGCATATCTCAAATGTCTCTTCATTGTGTATGAATTCAGCTATTGTTTTAATCTCTAATTTCTTCGCAAATGCGATGATAGAAGTGACTATGGCATTTGCACTCATATCTGTTGCCAAATTTCTGATGAGCGAGCCATCTATCTTTATATAATCAGGTTTTAATTTAGTAAGATATGAAAAGTTACTGTAGCCTGTTCCAAAGTCATCTATCGCAATTTTACAACCCATTCGCCTAATACGATTTAAAAAGTTGTTTACTCTTGGTAAATTTTCTATATTTTCATTTTCAAGTATTTCAAAAATAATTTGCTTAGCTACACCATAATTATTTAACATTGATATAACAAAATTGCTCACATTTCCATCACTCATATCTCTTGCCAATAGATTTACAGATATAACCTCATCACTATCTTGGATTTGTTCAAAACTCTTTTGAATAAGTAGTTTTTCGATTTCAATATATCTTTTGGTCTTTTTTGAAACATCCAAGAAGAGACCAGGAGGAATCACCTCTTCATTTTCATCTAGTATTCTAACAAGTGTTTCATGCTTAAGTAGCTCACTGTTTGCATTAAATATAGGCTGATAATACGGGATAACTCGGTTCTCTTTGATGGCTTTATTTATAAATTTTGTCCATTTAACTTGCTCTATATAGTCACTTTTAGTATCTATTTTTTTAAAATAACACAAGAAATGAATTTGCTTGTGTTTGGCTTCATTTAGAGCAATACCGGCTTTTTCTATAGTATTTTCAGGATCGAAACTAAACCCTAAAGTAACATTTATACCAATAGTTTCGTCTATTTCAATGAGCTCAATCTGCTCTTTTTTGAAGAGCTCTATTAGTTGCGTTGCTAACTCTTCATATTTGTCCATATCTAGCTCATAATCCTCAAGAAAAGCAAACTCATCTGCACCAACTCTATATATTTGTATATTTTCACTCTTTAAAAAATCTTCAAGTATAGTTGCAACTCTTATCAAAATAGTATCACCAACACCACTTCCATAATACTCATTTATATCTTTAAAAGAGTCGATATCTAGAATGATTAACTTTGGTTTTTGCATAGACTGGATATCGTTTTCCAAGGCTTTTCGATTTGGTAATTTTGTTAAATCATCTATATACAGCTGTCGTTTTAGATATTCGTTTGTTTTACTTATCTCTTCATTTATTTTTACAAGTTCTTTCTCTTTTTCAGAGACTACTCTCTCGAACTCTTTTTGAAACTTGCTTGAACTTTTTTGAATTTTAAAATATGCAAACAGAAGAAAAAAGATCGTAATAAAAGCTAGAAAAAATGAAAAATTGGCTTTATTGATATCAAAATAGATACAAATATCTCTATTGAATAGAACCATAATAAAAAATATAAATACAGAAACAAGCATCACTATCAAGAGCTTATCAAGCTCCATTTTGATTTTTTCCATTTAATTTACCCTAAATTTTATCACTTTTTAAAAACTGACCTTACGCACTATAAGCATACCTAGGCAGAATGAGAAAGCATCATATGCGAGGCAGTTTACTTTTAGCGTAGCCAAAGCTACGGTGAAAGTGAACTAACGAAGCAGATGGTGCTTTCTCATTCTGTCCATAGGATGATAAAATTTGCACCCTACTGCTGCGTCAGCATAGCTTCATAGTAGAATAACTACAATTTTGCTATACTTCCTTGCATTAGAGTGCAACTTTTATCACCTAGGTGTGCTTATAGTGCGTAAGGTCAGTTTATCATTCTTGCTCCATTATATGATTTTTTAGATTAAAATAATCATAACTTAATCAAAGTTGCTCCATATCCTCCCATATTTATCGGCGCATCACCAAAAGAGACTAGACTTGGATATGTTGATAGAAAAGTTTTTACTGCATATGCCAGTTTTCCTGTTCCGATTCCGTGATATACCAAAACTTCATCATATCCGTTTATTAGGGCATCTGAGAGAAATTTATCTAGCTTTTCGATGGCTTCTTCTGATCTTAATCCATGAAGATCAAGCGTCACTGAACTCGTCGCAGTTGGTTTTGAAATTTTTACTTTTTTTGGTTTTTTTGGTGGATTTCCACTTTTTTTAAGACTATTTAGCGGTACTCTTAGCGTGATGCCATCACAATCGATCATAGCTGTCTCTTTTTTTATGCTTTTAATCAAACCTTTAGAGTTTCCATACTTTGCCCAATCCCCAACACACAGTTTTTCACTTTTTTGTATAATTTTGATTTTAGTGGCTTTTTGTTTAAATTTATGAGCTTCATTTAGGACTTGATGAGCCTCTTTTGTATCTTTTGATTTTATGGCATCTTTTGCTAGTTTTATAGCTTCATTGAAACTTTTTTGCATATTGTAGGCTGATTTTTCAAACTCTTTTTTACTCTTCTCTCGCTCATCATAAAGAGCCTCTTTTGCCCTTTTTGCCTCTTGAAGTTTCTCTTCTAAAAGTACAGATTGTTTTCGCATCTCTAACTCTAAATCTATATTTTTTTGAATCAGATCATTTAGTTTATCTTTATCTTCTCCATATACAACCCTCGCCTCTTTTATGATTGGAACTGGGATTTTATACCTCAAAGCTGTCTCAAAAGCATAACTCTTGCCGATAGTTCCTTCAAGAAATTCATAAGTCGGCTTTTGATTTTTTTCATCATATATAGCAGCTAGCAGTTGAACACTCTCATTTGTAGCTAGAAGTGAAGCCAACCTCTTGTGGTGAGTTGTGATGACTATCTTTATATCTTTTTGGATCAATTTTTCGATTATAACTTTAAAGAGACTTGCGGCTTCATCTGCGTCAGTTCCAAGCTCAATCTCATCTATGCCCACTAAAGCTCTTTTTTTGGTAAAAAGTCTGCTAAATTCACTCATCCTTCCTGCAAAAGTAGATATATCATTTTTTACATTTTGAGGATCATCAAGAACTGCAACTATCTCTTTAAATGAGCCAATTTTTGAATGATAGGCATCTATCTTCATCGGAAGAAGATATTTTGCTAGAAATGCTGCACTTAAAATTGACTTTAGAAACATGGTCTTTCCGCCTGCATTTACTCCTGTGATCATCAACACATGTTTTCTAAAATCTATACTTACGGGTTTTGGATCACTTAGTGCAGGATGTGAAAATTTTGATAGGATTATATCGCTTGAGTTACCAGCTAAAACAAAATCCAAACCGTAACTTTTAGCAAAATTGACTCTTGCATGGTAAGCATCAAATTTGTCAAACTCTCTATTTATATATGATAAAAATTTTAGATTTTTGTTATAAACGGAAGATATTTTTTTGGCGTATTGGTATATAAGCTCCTCTTTTTTGTCTATCAAACCGCTCTCTTTTGATTTTAGACTTGAAACGGAGTCTGGAAATATATAAAAAAATCCCCCACTACTTCTGCCTACAACTCCGCCTTTGATAACATGGTTGAACCCGCCTCTTACCAAGATACACTCTTGATTATTGATATAGTGAATCTGCCTATCTACTAGATAATTTGAGAGTTTAGAGTTTGACATGAGGCGTCTAAGCGCTACGCTTGTCTCCTCTTTGATCCTCTTAAGTGCATGTTCTATGGCGGCAAATTTTTCATCTACACTACTTTTGAGTTCGCCTTTTTCATTGAAATATCCGCAAATCTCTGAAATTTCATCTGGAATTTCAATCTTTTGCATCCAAACTGAGAGTTCACCCTCTTTTAATATCTTTTTTAGGTATCCAAAATAGTTGACAATTTTAACAAAAGAGTATATCTCATAAATTTTTAGGGTTCCATTTTTACTCAAATGTGCAAGATTGGAATCAAGATTTTCAACCTCTTCGCTTCGTTTTATCTCTTGCATCGCCATCAACTCTTTTATAAAGCGATAGTGAATATGAGAATCACCCTGCATAAAAAAGGGTTTTTTTCTCGCTAAAAATGAGTAGAAAGAGTTAGTAAAGTCTGTTAAATCGAGCTTTAAAAGGAGTCTATTCATCGGCTACATGTAGAGATATCTACAACAACACCTCTGTTTTTTTCATTACTCTTTTTTGCTACAAAACTAAGTGTTCCACTAACAAAAATAAAGCCTTTAGCATCTACTTTATACTCTCCGCAAGTGAGTGTTTTTCCCTGTTCATAGGCATTTATCAACTCTCTGTTTGATTTTGCTACTTTTTGATTGTATGTCGTATAGAGCCAACCTAGAAAAAAAACCAAAAGCAAAGAACTCACTAGAGAAATTTTCATACTTTTAGATAGCGACTCTTTTTTGGAGACAAATATTATCAGTAGCATTAAAATCAGTAGTAAAAAGAGAATGATTTGCATATGACTACGCCCCTCTTAACTGATAAGTTATGTCGCCGGCTCCAAAACCTATGACTAAACCACTATTTAACTTTTTTAGAGTCTCTTTTAAATTATTGACATATGTTGGAGCGTATCTTTTAAACTCTTTTTCAAAATCTATCTCTATTTTCTCTTCACCTGCACTCCAAACTGGAAGTATTATCAAATCATCAACACCATCAAAACACTCTACAAAGCCCTCTAAATTATCATGGGTTCTGCTGTATTTATGTGGCTGCCAAATAGCTGTTACCTTGTTTAACCCCAATAGTTTTGCGTATTTTTTAGCTGATTTTACTGTAGCTTTTATCTCTGTTGGGTGGTGACCATAATCATCAATCAAAGCAAAATCATCTCGTTTTTGCACTATATCAAATCTCTTTTTGATGCCTCTATAATTTTTCAACTTTTCCCTGGCACTCTCTAAGTCAATCTCACTCAAACTTGCCAAAACCGCCAATGAAGCATCTATAGCTATATGTTCACCTATACCCCAAACTTCAAATCTACCTAAATCTTTGAGTATAAAAGAGGTAAAAGGCTCACCATTTTTGATAACAGTCTCTATATCTTTGAGGTCACGACTCGGATAAAATCTGATAGCATCCATATCATCCAAAGTTGAAAGAAATTTATCTTCAGCATTTATAACTCTTATGGTTGCACTTCTTAAAAACTGCTCATAAGCTCCATAAAACCTCTTCAAATCATAACCGTAATGCTCCATATGTTCAGGCTCTGCATTTGTCACTACTGCTACAAATGGATTTGAGTTTAAAAAACTTTCATCACTCTCATCAGCTTCAAAGATAACATTATTGCTAGCCATATAGTGCATATTTGTATCAAACTGCTTGCTCTCAGCGCCTATTATAACGCTTCCTTCAACCAATGAAGCGAGCATTGCACTTGTTGTGCTTTTCCCGTGAGCTCCGCAAGTTGCAAAAACTCTCCTATCTTTTAGTATCAAAGGCAGAGCATCTTTACGAGAGAGAGTTAAAATTCCTCTTTTTCTAGCCTCAACTAACTCTACATTATCATCTTTTGCAACAGCTGTGTATATGACTAAATCTTGATTATTAATATTTTTTGCATCATGAGGTACGCTCACTTTTATACCCTCTAGAGCTAGTTTTTTTGTGATTTTTGTATCTCTTATATCAGAGCCGCTCACGACAAAACCCTCTTTTTGCAAATACCTTGCAAGTGCTGAGAGTCCGATACCACCTATGCCTACGAAATGGATATATTTCATCTGTTTGTCTCTTTTATAAAGTCACTAATTCTCTTTAGCGCTTCTTTCGTTTTTTCGCTATTTTCTACTAGTGCTATACGAACATAAGCACTTCCTATTCCCTCTCGCCCTAAGTAACTTCCAGGCAATACTTTTACATTTTTTTTCTCAAACAATTTTTGAGTAAACTCCAAATCATCTCCAACTTCAAGCCAAACATAAAATGTTGAACTACTTTTTTCAACACCTAAGATATCTCTTGCTAATTCGAGATTTTTTCTATAAACTGCTCTAGCTGCTTCTACATGTTTATCATCACCCCAAGCCAGACTTGCTGCCCTTTGAAGTGGCAGAGGAGACGCAGCTCCAACATATGTCCTGTACTTTAAATATCCTGACAAGATCTTTTCGTCTCCAGCGATAAAACCAGAGCGAAGCCCAGGCGCACTGCTTCTTTTGGATATGGAGTTGATAGCTACAATATTTTTGAAATTTTTATTGCCTACATGTAGGCTTGCTTCTAAAACAGAAGGGGGTATATCATCACTATAAATCTCACTATAGCACTCATCATTTAATAGTATAAAATCATACTTCAAAGCTAACTCAACCCATCTTGATAGCTCTTGCAAATCCAAAAAAGTTGTCGTAGGATTTGATGGTGAGTTTAGTATCACCAAATCAGCATCTTTTAGCCTGCTATCTGTAACATCGGGCTTAAAATCACCCTCTTTTGTAAGATTTAAGTGTATGATATTTGCTCTTGAAGCGATAGCAGAGCCCTCATAAATCTGATAAAACGGATTTGGAAATGCTATAGTCGGCTCTTTTATGTCAAATAGCAAAAATTGCGGAAAATTAAAAAGGACTTCGCGAGTACCAAATGTTGGTATTATTTCACTATCTTTTAATTCCACTCCAAATCTTCTACTTACAAAACCTTTTTGGGCATCTCTAAGATAATTTTCACCTGCAGTTTTTGGATACTTTTTAAGCAGACTTGTACTATTTTTTAACTCGTCCTGTATAAACATAGGCGTCTCAAACTGAGGCTCACCGATGGTCAAAACAGACGGAGAAAAACTCTCGTTTGGCACGATATCTTTCAATAACTCCGCAAGTCTCTCAAACGGATAGGGTTTAAAATTCATTTTTCATTTTCCATATCTTCTTTTTCCATATCTTCTTTGTCTGCAGTAGCTGCTACGGCGATGAGAGCGCCCACAAAAATAACTACAATCGCTATATAAACATATGACATCTCTACACTTCCCTCTTTGTTAGAGCCTTTTTCCAGCCCCAAAGTTTTCTAGCTTCTAAAACATTTTGTTTGTCTATATCGCACAATAAAATCTCCTCTTTATCCCCTAGCGATAACTCTATATCTCCAAATGGATTTACCAATTTACTATGTCCATAAAATTTCCATGCAATTTCACCATCAGCATAACTGCCGACTCTATTGGCTCTTAAAATATATAGTGAATTTAAAAATGCTCTTGTTTTTAGCATCTCTTGCCATCTTTGTAGTGAATCAAATGTGGATGATGAGGGCATCAAAACAACATCTACATTTTTACTCATAGCATCCATCCATGCTGTATCAAAATGTGCTTCGAAACCACTTATTATCCCAAATTTTACTCTATTGATTATAAATGTTGGCATCTTATATGGCTCTATAGCATTATCAAAAAATCTCTCTTCATTCCAATGTTTAAAGTTGATCAAAAATTGTTGGTTGTAGTAGTGTACGCTTTTTGGTGCAAATTTTGCAACACTTTTATATACTTTTTTATTTTTTACAAGCACAATAGGCGCTACAACTGTCAAATTATACTTTTTACACAACTCTTTTAAAACTCTTATCTTGTGGTTACTCTGCTCTTTTATCATGAGAATTGGCATACTTTCCAACTCTTTAAAAAAGCTATTTAGTGCGTATTCACTAAGCAAGATAAGCTCAACTCCCTTTTGCTCACAAATTCTAAAATAGTAATCAAGCTTCGCTTCACTCATAGGAAGCGTAGAGAGTTGAAGAGCAGCTAAAGTCATAAAGTCTCTCCAAATTGTAGCTTTTCATACTCCAACTTCGCATCTTCTATCATTTTAGTTGCCTCTTTTAGTATAGAGATTCCATCTTTGTACTCTTTCATAGCATTTTTCAGCGTGATACCAGGGTCACTCAACTTCTCCAAAATCTCTTTTGCACTCTTTAGTTTATCTTCAAAATCTTCAGTTTCTTTTAAATCTACGGATTCGTTACTCATTCTACAATCTCCATTTTCATTATAAGAATTTCCTTCAGATTTTTTGAGGCTGTCTCGTGAGACTCAGACCAAAGGGAGGATTTGTCTCTAAGAGATAGTCTCAAAAAATCTGAAGGAAATTCCTAGTTTTCTAATGCTTTTTTTATATAAAAATCAAATTTATCGTACTCGATTAAAAAAGCATCGTGACCATAACTACTATCTACACAATAATACTCTACTCTCTCACCTCTACCCAAATCCCGCAGGGCATCTCTTATAGTTTCCATTTCGCTTGGCATAAAAAGCATATCACCTCTAAATGAGATAAGAGTCATCTTTGCTTCTATATTTTTAAGTGAATCACTCAAAGAGTCCCAGTTTCTTGACGCGTCAAATATATTCATTGCTTTTATTATGTATATATAACTGAGTGGGTCAAACCTTTTGGCAAAGTTATATCCGTTGTACTCCATATATCTCTCTACTTGAAATCTTCCAAAAAGCTCATACAAACCATCTGTTTCTACATAATTTCTACCAAATTTCTTTTGCATAGATGATGGACTCAAAAAGCTGATGTGACCCGCCATCCTGCCAATCGCAAAACCATTTAGAGGTATCTCTTCAAAATCCTCTTTCTTATAGTTTCCATCTTGAAATCTTTTATCTTTTACGATTCCCTCCATGGCTAATTTATTGAATGATATAGCCCATGGACTTGTAGCGTGAGTTGATGCTAACATTATAACTCTATCTGTAAACTGGGGATATTCAACTCCCACGCAAAGTGCCTGCATACCACCTAGCGACCCACCTATGACTGCATAAGCTTTTTTTATCCCTAAGCTCTTAAAAACACTCATTTGTGCGCTAACCATATCGCTTATCGTGATCACAGGAAACTTAAGTCTAAGTGGTGGTCTTCCTTTTTTTGTTTCGCTCAGAGGTCCGCTTGAACCAAAACAACTACCTAAAACATTTACGCAAATCACAAAATACTTAGTAGTGTCCAGCACTTTTCCATCGCCAATCAAAGGGTCCCACCAACCCGCTTTTGAATCGCCCTCATACTTTCCGGCTGCATGGTGCGAGCCAGTGAGCGCATGAAAAACTACTATAGCATTTGATTTATCACTATTTAGCTCTCCATAACTCTCGTAAGCGAGCGTATAGCCTTCCAAAATACGCCCACTCTCGAGGTACAACTGCTCATCAAAATAGATTTTTGAAGTTTTTATCTGCAACTGTTTTTACCTAATTTATCCTGTAATTTGGAGCTTCATGGGTAATGATGACATCGTGAACATGGCTCTCTTTTAAGCCCGCACTTGTTATCTCTACAAATTCAGCTTTTTGCTGATAATCTTTGATATCTTTACCACCAACATATCCCATAGATGATCTAAGTCCACCTACTAGCTGATGTACAACATCTTTGATAGAACCTATCAACGGCACCCTTCCCTCAATGCCCTCAGGTACTAGTTTATCTGTGGCAGTTCCATCTTGAAAATACCTATCCGTGCTTCCTTTTGCCATAGCAGCGATGCTTCCCATGCCTCTATATGTTTTATATTGTCTTCCTTGGTAAGTTATAACCTCACCCGGGCTCTCAACAGTTCCTGCCAATAAACTTCCAATCATAACCGAACTCGCTCCAACTGCCAAAGCTTTTGCAACATCTCCAGAGTATCTGATACCACCGTCTGCGATGACTGGTACTCCGTGAGCAAGGCCAACTTCACTACACTCTTCTATGGCTGATATCTGAGGAACTCCTACACCTGCTACTATCCTAGTAGTACAGATACTTCCTGGTCCAATTCCCACTTTTACAGCATCTACTCCGGCTTCTATGAGAGCTAGAGCTGCCTCTTTTGTAGCGATATTGCCAGCTATGACATCTACTGCTAATGTCTCTTTTATCTTTCTAACTGTATCGATTATACCTTTTGAGTGACCATGAGCAGAGTCAAGAACTAAAACATCAACTCCTGCTTTGACTAAAGCGGTAGCCCTCTCTATCTGTCCAACTCCTATAGCTGCGCCAACTCTAAGTCTGCCAAACTCATCTTTGTTTGAATTTGGATACTCTTTTCGTTTTTTGAGATCTTTTATAGTTATCAATCCGTCTAATTTATTGTCTTTGCCGACAACAGGAAGTTTTTCAACCTTATTTGTCTTGAAAATCTCTTCTGCTTGGTCAAGTGTTGTTCCTTTTGAAACTGTGATAAGTGGCATAGGAGTCATCACTTCTCCTACTTTTTTACTGAACTCAGTTTCAAACCTTAGATCTCTGTTTGTTAAAATTCCTATGAGAGTGTTTTCATCATTTACAACAGGAACTCCTGAAATTCTAAACTCTCTCATCATATCCAATGCCTCTTGAACTGTAGAGTCAAAATGCACTGAAATTGGGTCTATTATGATACCGCTCTCACTCTTTTTCACTCTTTTTATCTCTCTTGCCTGAGTCGCTATATCCATATTTTTGTGAACTATACCAATACCACCAAGTCTTGCCATCATAATCGCAGCTCTATGTTCTGTAACAGTATCCATAGCCGCTGAAACCAATGGGACATTTAGAGGTATATTTTTAGTTAACATAGAGTTAAGTTTAACTTGTTTAGGAAGAACCTCTGAATACTTTGGAACCAGTAATATGTCTTCAAATGTCAATGCTTTTTTGCGAATTTTCATCTATTTTCCTTTTATTTCTCTCTCTAAGCTTAACGCTCCATCAAAAAGCTCTTGCTCACCATATGCTTTTGCTATTAGTTGTCCACCTATCGGCAAACCTTGTGAATTTTTTCCTAACGGTACGGAGATACCCGGAAGTCCTGCTAGATTTAACGAGATAGTATATGCATCACTCAAATACATCTCAAGAGGATCTTTTTTACTTCCAAACTCAAATGCCGGAGTCGGAGCAACTGGTGCAAAAACTAAATCTGCCTCTTTAAAAATCTCTTCATATTGGTGCTTTATCAAATGTCTAGCTTTTTGGGCTTTTATGTAGTAAGCGTCATAGTATCCGCTACTAAGCACGAAAGTACCTAGCAAAATTCTTCTTTTAACCTCTTCACCAAAGCCCAAACTTCGACTGTTTAGATACATATCATTCAAATTATCGCTTTTGGCTCTGTTTCCATATCTCACGCCATCATATCTGCTGAGATTTGCACTCGCTTCAGCTGTTGCTATGATGTAGTATGTCGCTATATCGTACTTTGTATTTATAAAATTTTTATAAACTATCTTATGACCCGCTTTTTCAAGAGCTTTTATGCCGTCTATCATCTTAGATTTCACATCTTCACTGGCTTCATTCATATAGTTTTCTATGACAGCTATCGTTAATGTTCTATCTGCATTTATAGAATCTGAAACTTTTTTATGCGCCATATCTGCACTTGTTGAGTCATGAAAATCGTGTCCTGCTATGATGTCGTATAATATAGCGGCATCCTCTACAGTTTGGGTAATCGGTCCTATTTGATCAAGTGAGCTAGAGTATGCACCTAGTCCATATCTACTTACTTTTCCATAAGTTGGCTTCATTCCAACACATCCACAAAATGATGCAGGCTGTCTTATGCTTCCGCCTGTATCACTCCCTAGAGCTGCTATGGCTATGCCTCCTGCTACTGCTGCGGCGCTTCCACCACTACTTCCTCCTGGAACTCTGCTAAAATCATGAGGGTTTTTAGTAACACCATAAAAGGAGTTTTCAGTGGAGCTTCCCATAGCAAATTCATCCATATTTGTTCTGCCAAAAGGAGCTAGACCGCTGCTTAAAAGATTGTTTATAACAGTGGCATTATAGGGAGCTATATAGCCTTGGAGTATATTTGAGCCACTTGTTACTTCCCAGCCGTTTACCTGGATATTGTCTTTTATGGCTATTGGAATCCCGCTCATATACTCTGAAATATCTCTATCTGTGAGCTGTTCGACATAAGCTCCTATCTCTTTTTTAGTTTCTATCTCTTTTTTTAACTCATCTCTAATTTGCATGATCTCGCTATCACTTAGCGTTAATGCTTCTTTTAAAGTTATCAAATTTTTCTCCTTTTTACAAAAACTACTCCGACTGCTATTAGAGCAAAAATAACTCCTATAGTTTCAAATATAAATTTTAGTGTTACTGGGTCTTTAAACATCGCTGTTACAACTTGTTTTTGCCTCTTCGCCTTTACATCTGGCGCATAGTCCATCTTCCTCTTTTGATCTGTACTTCCAACATCTTGGACATTTATCTCTCTTTGCAAAATAGACACTAAACTCATCTTTGCCTACTTTAAATTTCGCTATAGGCTCACTTGCACTTTCACAAATGATATTGCTCACTGTAAACCAATCTTCACCATCAGCACCACTTAGTTTTTTAAGTTCAACCGAGTCTGAGAATAGAACCAATTCAAGAGTGCTTTTTATCTTTTTATCTTTTTTTAAATTATCTACAATTTCAAAAAATTTCTCTCTGGCTTCTATCATATACTCTTCATCAAATGGCATTGCAACAGCTGGTAACTCCTCATAAACCAAATCAAAAACATCTCCAAGATCACCTTTTATAGCTTTTGGCGCATGTTCTAGTATCTCATCAACTGTATAGGTGAGTATCGGAGCAAATAGAGCTAACATACTCTTTGCGATTAGTGCCATCGCACTTTGGCTTGCCCTTCTGGTAGTTGAGTTTTTTTGGTCACAATAGAGTCTATCTTTTGATATATCGAGGTAGATTCCACTCAAATGATTTGTTATAAAGTGATTTAAAAGCGAAATTCCCTTAGCAAAATCATACTCATCAAAAG